>NZ_JANRHK010000009.1:0-132376 GCF_024733815.1 Bacteroides sp. ET336 | reverse complement strand
GGAACTTGAGAGCAAGAGCCAGGAACTTGAGAGCAAGAGCCAGGAACTTGAGAGCAAGAGCCAGGAACTAATTTCTAAAAATAAAATGCTAGGAAATATGATAAGCCTCTTAAGGAAACAAGGGCTATCCGATGAAGATATTGCTAAAGAGCTGAATATAGGAATTAATAAACTAGCGGAATATGTATAAAAAAGTGAAATAGATATTGTATCTCACATTGTATTTACGCTTAGCAAACATTGTATGCATACTGCTTGAATGTAGTTTTGAAAATCATACATGTTCACTAAGCGTTATTTTTACTCACCTATAGAAGAGATACAGCCCCCTATACTACATTTGTAAATATTGTATTTATTGATTACTTTTGCATAATAGACAGTAGAATAAATACCAATATACCTAACCCAATAAGATGAAACACAGCAGAATCAAACATATCGCAGGCAATGTCTGTATAACCCTTTCGTTTTTTCTGTTATTATTTATTTCATCATGTTCTAAATCCGAACATGATTTCATTATCGGTGTATCGCAATGTAGCGATGATGAGTGGAGAAACCGAATGAACGACGAGATAAAGCGTGAAGCACTCTTCTACCCTAATCTGAAAATTGAAATAAAGACTGTAAAAGACAATAGTAAAGAACAGATAGAAGATATAGAAGAATTCATTTCAGAAGGAGTTGATCTGCTTATTGTATCACCCAACGAAGCAAAAGCCATTACCCCTGTAGTGGAAAAGGCTTACGATGGGGGTATCCCTGTAGTATTGGTGGACAGGAAAATAGCTTCCGACAAATATACGGCATTTGTTGGAGGTGATAATTATCTGATGGGAGAACAGGTAGGAACATACATAGCCAACAGACTTAACGGAAAAGGCAGAATAGTTGAACTGACCGGACTAAAAGGCTCCACTCCAGCCCTGGAAAGACACAAAGGAATGAACGATGTTCTGAAAAATTATCCTTCTATCGAAATAATTGCTACGGCTGATGCCGCATGGCTGAAAGCAAATGCAGAAAACAAGTTTGATTCAATTCTTTCAATATACAAAGATATCGATCTGGTATTTGCACAAAATGACCCGATGGCTGCCGGTGCCTACGAAGCAGCCAGAAAAAAAGGACGTGAAAAAGAAATGCTCTTTGTCGGTGTTGACGCCCTGGCTGGCGAAAAGCTTGGTGTCGAACTGGTAACCGACAGTATTCTTGACGCTACGTTTATATACCCTACAGGAGGTGACAAAGCTATCCAGGTAGCTATGAACATCTTGGAAAAGAAGAAATACGAAAGGGAAAATCTACTATCATCGGCACTTGTAAACGCCGGAAATGCCAGAATCATGCAGATGCAGACATCACATATCAAGACTTTGGACGGCAAGATTAAAATACTAAATGAAAAACTTGATACTTACCTTATAAGATATTCATCACAAAAGATGTTTCTGTATGCATGTATAGTAATAGCCATTCTACTGGCAGTTTTACTGTTCTTTGTAGTCAGGGCATACTGGACCAAAATTAGACTTAATACGGAACTTGCCGAACAGAAACAACAATTGGAAGAGCAAAGGGATCAGCTTATTGACCTTTCACAGAAACTTGAAGAAGCTACAAAAGCAAAACTGTCTTTCTTCACAAATGTATCTCATGATTTCCGTACTCCTCTCACTCTTATAGCCGATCCTGTGAAACGGTTGATGGAAAGCAAAAACATTAAAGAAGAAGAGAAATTCCTACTCAACATTATAAACAAGAATGTTACCGTTCTACTCAGACTGATAAATCAAATAATGGATTTCCGTAAATTTGAAAACGGAAAGCTGGAAATGCATCTCTCTGAATTCAACATAATGGACTGTATGAAAGAATGGGCAGAGGCGTTTCGTACATTAAGCTACAGAAAACATATCACATTCAGGTTTAATGCAGAAGAAGGCGATTATAACATCATAGCAGATGCAGAGATGATGGAAAGAATAACCTATAACCTGTTGTCGAATGCTTTCAAATTTACACCCGAAAACGGCTGTATAAGCATCTGCTTACGCAGGGGTACTGATAACAAGATTACAATGAGATTTACTGACACTGGCGCAGGTATGCCTGCAGAACACGTAAAACATATTTTCGAGAGTTTCTACCAGATAGACGTACATCATGCCGGTTCAGGAATAGGTCTTGCACTTGTTAAAGCATTTGTTGAAATGCATCATGGCGAGATTAATGTGGAAAGCACTGAAGGTAGCGGTACTGTATTCACTATCTGTATTCCTGTAAAACAGGATGGAACCGTAACGGGAAGTGTTGACCGTAAAGCTCTGCTTAACAACCTTAAAGAAGGAGCTGTAGTTATGGCAGATCAGGAAAGTCTTAAGGCAGAAAATAATAATGCAGGCAAAAAAGATGTATCGAAAGGTATAGTGCTTGTTATTGACGACAATCAGGATGTCAGGGACTACGTGAAATCGTTACTGGAGGGTGAATATTCTGTAATGGAAGCTGGTAATGGCGAAGAAGGATTGAAACTTGCTATTGCCGGAGTGCCAGACATAATAATCTGTGATGTGATGATGCCAGTAATGGACGGTATGGAATGTTGCCGCCGTCTGAAAGCTGAGCCACGCACATCACACATTCCTGTAATGATGCTCACGGCATACTCAATGGACGAACAGAAGATAAAAGGATATGAATGTGGTGCGGACTCATACATATCCAAACCTTTCAGTTCTGAACTTCTGATGGCAAGACTACATAATCTTATAGATAACCGTAAAAGGCTGAAGGATTTCTTCGGAGACAAGACATTGACCAATGCTACTCCTCTGGCAGATGCAGACAAAGGTTTTGTGGAAAAGCTGCGCCGTCTGATTGAAGAAAATATCGGTAATGCTGATTTCAGCGTAGAAGATATGGGAGAACAGATAGGATTCAGCCGCGTTCAGCTGTACAGAAAGGCTAAAGCATTGACAGGATATACACCTAACGAGTTGTTAAGGATAGCAAGGCTTAACAAGGCAAATGCTATAATAAAGACTTCAAGCGAAAAAAGTATATCGGAAATAGCATACGAAGTGGGATTTTCATCGCCATCATACTTCACGAAATGCTATAAAGAGTTTTTTGGGGAAAATCCTACGGATGTATTAAGGAAAAAATAATAATCTTTTTAATTGACGAGCTGACTAACTAGTCGTCAATTAAATTCTATTTCATACCATAATGACCTTTTGCGGAAACTACCACAACAGTAACAGTTTCTTCTTCAATGGTATAAATCAAACGATTGTATTTATCAATTCTTCTGCTCCAGAAACCGGAAAGATTTCCTTTCAAGGCCTCAACCTGACCGGTACCTGATGTAGGATGTTCTTGCAGCTCAACAAGAAGTTTTCGGATTTTAATTATAGCTGAAGTATTTCCACTTTTCTTTAATAAGGCTATATCATCTGCAGCCCTATCACTGATTTCAACGATATACATTATCAAAGGTTATTTATGAAATTATTTATATCATCAACAGATTTCAGTACTACCTTTGATTTTGTTTTTCCCCTCTTATACTCATTTACTCTTTCAACCGTTTCATTCAGATTTTCAGGATAAGAGAAAAATTCATCATCACTCGGGCTGGGACTCTGTACCTCTAATTGTAATGTATCGGCTTTTGCTACAAGAATATTCTCAATATATGCCTTTAGGCTTTTTCCTTGTGATGCAGCCATTATGGAAAGTTTCTGTAATGTTTCTACAGGTAAGTCTATATTCTTTCTTTTCTTTTGTAAAGCAACTGTTACCATAATCATATATTTTCTGCAAATATATATAATATACATGATATATATCATATACATTATATTATTTAATCCTAAATATATAAAAAAGCAAGTTGACGAGACCAGAACCTCGTCAACTTGCCAACTTATATATTTGTTACATATTAGTCCAGATACACATCCGGCAACACAGGCATGGCGCCGTTCTGCGTACATACGTATGCAGAGACTTTTACTGCAAGCTCGTGAGCCTCACGTACTGACTTTCCTTTAAGAATTGAGGCTACGAATGTAGCGGTAAAAGAATCACCTGCACCAACAGTATCAGCAACAACAACCTTTGGAGTCTCTACGAAAGAAATACTGCCCGGAGTAAATACATAACTACCGTTCACACCACAAGTCAGGATCAACATCTTCAAGTTATACTTGGCCAGGAGAATCCAGCACTTATCCTGAAGATCAATACCTGGATAACCGAACATACGGCTAACTGTCACCAGTTCCTCATCATTTATCTTCAGTATATTGCACTTACGGAATGAATTGCAAAGTATTTCCTTTGTATAAAAACCCTGACGAAGATTTATATCAAATATCTTCAATATATCATCACCTTCGGGCATAGCGTCTATAAAACGGTTGATTGTCTCACGAGACACGACACTGCGCTGTGCCAAGGAACCGAAACATACGGCACGGGTATGACGGGCCAAATCTTCAAGGGCAGGAGAAAACGGAATATTATCCCATGCAACACCTTCCTTTATGTCATAACAAGGCACACCTTCGGCATCAAGTTCTACCTGTACGGTTCCTGTAGGATAAGGAACTGTCTCTACTATTCCGTAAAGTTTCTTTTCACGGAAATTTTCAAGTATTTCTGCACCTAGTTTGTCATCACCTACAGCACTTACTATGCGGCTGTTAAGGCCGAATTGTGAAATATGATATGCAAAATTTGCAGGGGCACCACCCAATTTCTTTCCTTCCGGAAGCACATCCCATAGCGCTTCACCCATTCCTACTACTATATCGTTCATGATATTCAATTAAGTCAATTAAGAATTAAAAATTAAGAATTAAGAACCGACGGTCAACGTAGTTAATCAAGAACCGACGGGCGACAAAGCTAATTAATGAGCACTACTCATTTTTTCAATTTCATGGTGTAGAAGAGCAAGTAGATAACTCCTACTGCCATTACTGCTACTGCTCCGTCCTGACCGGCTGCATCGGAAGCAAATCCCATAAGCAATGGGAACACTGTTCCACCGAAAAGACCCATTATCATCAAACCTGATATCTCGTTTTTCTTTTCTGGCATTGAAAGAAGAGCCTGAGAGAATATTATCGAGAATACATTTGAATTACCGAAACCTATCAATGCGATGGATGTGTATATAACTGAATCGGCATCTGAAGTCAACAGACCTACCATTGCTGCAAGCATACAGAGTACACTTATAAGGAAAAACGAACGGGCTGAAACTTTCTGAAGGATAATAGAACCGGAGAAACAGCCGATAGTCCTGAAGATGAAATAAAGGCTGGTTGCAAAAGAAGCCTCATCAAGGCTCATGCCAAGACGTTCCATCAATATCTTTGGAGCTGTGGTATTCGTTCCCACATCGATTCCGACATGACACATTATGCCGACGAAACAAAGCAGGATAAAAGGAGAACCTAGAAGTTTAAAACAATCGGCAAAACCGGATGCCTTGTCGGGACGTTCTTCTTCTATAGGAGTAGCGCCTAGCCAAAGTACGGCTATAACAGCTATTATCATGTATATAGGGAAGAGAATTCTCCAGCCAAGACCAAATGTAGGCATGGCCTGAGTAGCTCCCCACATGGCGATGTATGGTGCCAGGAATGAAGCTATGGCTTTTACGAACTGTCCGAATGTCAAAGAACTGGCAAGTTTATCTCCACTGATGATATTACTTAACAGCGGATTCAATGATGTCTGCATAAGGGCATTTCCTATGCCTAACAAAGAGAATGAACAGAGCATCAGCATATAGCTGTCACCGAATATAGGCAGGAGCAATGAAGCGAATGTCACTACAAGACTCAACAGTACTGTTTTCTTGCGGCCTATACGGTTCATCAAAATTCCCGTCGGTACTGAAAATATCAGAAACCAGAAGAATACCAAGGAAGGGAAGATATTGGCTTGAGAATCACTCAAGCCAAGGTCTGCCTTCACATAATTGGATGCTATTCCCACCAGGTCAACAAAGCCCATGGCGAAAAAGCAGAGCATCACAGGGATTAGTCGGGAAAGGTTATTTTGTGAAGTGGTATTCATAACTATTATAATCCTAATTTATGAATACTCAAGTTCTTAACCTCTGCCTTACCACCCTCTGTATAGAAACGAAGAGAATTATATACTTCTGTCGGGAATACAAGATTTGTCATTGCTATACGTCCTCCGTCAACGAAAAGTTCTACAGAACATTTGTCAACGAAAACATTAAGATGATATGACTTACCTTCACACAATGAAAGTGGTGCCCATGTTCCCAAAGCAAAATCATTGATATAGTTTATAGATTCTGTCTTGCGGCGGTCATGATTTTCCTTGAAGTGTGGTTCGGCTTTCTCACCAAAAGCGATCAAACCGCTTTCAGTACGATCCATCACAGCACGACCGGATTTCAGATCAAGATAGATTTTTGTCTTCTCACCTTTGGCATTCATTATGTCGAAACCTACTGTCTGAGCCCTACCTGGAACGATATCCATTTCCAATTCAACACCGCTGTTCAATCCGTCAGTTATACTGTCTATTACAGTTTCACCTTCTACAGAAAGACTTTCTATATTGCGTGTTGACTTGCGAAGAGCTTCAGTTTCTTTCACTACATTTGCAGCCATGTAGATTTCACCATTCTTTGTATAAAGAGAAAGTTCTCTTGGCAATGCGTTTGCTCCACGATATTGGCGTATAGGAGTTACGTTGGCGTACTGCCAGTTGCTCATCCATGGAACTGCTATTATACGGTCACCTGTATTTGAGAAACAAACTGTAGCATAGTGATCTTTACCGAAATCAAGCCATTTAGTTACGCTCTTGTCTGTATCGCATTTGAATTCTTTTCCGTCGAAATCACCAATGAAATATTCAGTAGCGCTACCACCGAAAGGACATCCCGGATTGATGTTTACTATCATAACCCACTTCATGTTGTCTTTGTTGCCGTCGACAGGAAGCTGAATGAAGTCAGGACATTCAAACTGGTTGGGCTGTACGCCGTAGCCTTCGCCAAACTGGCTAAGGTATTCCCACTGCTTGAGGTCTGTAGATGAATAGAAACGCATGTTCTTGTCTGCAGAGACTATCATGTACCATTTCTGTGCAGGTTCGTACCAGAACACTTTAGGGTCGCGGAAATCCTTCAATCCGTCAAACGGAGTAAGGATAGGATTATTCTCGTATTTTGTATATGTACGTCCGTTGTCGTTGCTATATGCCATGCACTGTATCTGTCCGTGCTCGTCACTGGCAGATGTATAGAATGCTATCATGGCATCTTTGCCGTAGCCTGCGCTGTTATTCTTGTCTATAACTGTACTTCCTGAGAAGATATGTCCCAATGTATCGCGTGCGATAGCCGGGTCTAGATGTTGCCAGTGTACCAGGTCTTTACTTACAGAGTGTCCCCAGTGCATATTTCCCCATTTTGAGCCATAAGGGTTATACTGGAAATAAAGATGATATTCACCATCCTTGTAAACAAGTCCGTTAGCATCGTTCATCCATCCGTAAAGCGGAGTGTGATGATATTCAGGACGGTAATAATCAGTATTCGATGTATCGAATGTATCAGCAAGAGAGATATTATCCCAGCATACCGCATTGGCAGCTACACGTCCGATAGTAACAACTGCTTCCTTTACTCCCTGTGGTAATGCGAAAGGTACGTAATATTCTACGCTGTCAACAGCCAGACGAACGTCCATTGCCATATCTGCAGGACTTCCTGTGTCAAGTTTCACTTTACCCTCATTACAAGATTCCTGAATAGGAAGGATAAGATATTTTGAAGGATTAGTAATATGTACTATTGTTAGAGTATCACCCTGATGTTCAAAGGTAAGACCACTCTTCTGTGGCTGACATGCAGTAAAGGAAACAGCTACCATAGCCACTGCCAGATGATTGATAATCTTTTTCATGGTTGTATATTTTTAATTAGTTTATTTTTAGTGGATTTATTGAAATTATAGAAGTTAATTCAGTTAAAGGAACCAACTTCTATAACCTATTTTTATCAGAATTTCAAGCTTGCAGTAAATTCTACAGTGAACGGACGGATATAGCTACCTGCCATTACATGTCCTGCATACTGTCCTGCATCTTCTTTTTCGATAAGTTCAGCACCTGCTATACTACCTTTTGCTCCTGTCTGGTTAAGGAAGTTGACAACAGTACATCCAAGAGCCAGTTTCTTGTTAACCTGCCAATTCAAACCACCGAATGTTTCCCAACGACCGTTGAAATAATATGCATCATTGATGTTTGCATATGTCTTGCTGAAATAACGGAAGCTTGTCCAGATTTTCAGGTCTTTTGTAATCATATAACTTGGGTCGATTTCAACAATCACCTGTGGAATTTCAGCTACGATATTTCCTGTTGCATTGATACTTCCTACATAATTGTCTGAGAATGTAACTGAAGTTTCATATTTCTTGTAAGTCGGTTTCTGATATGTGAACAGGAAGTGAAGATCAAATCCCTTGAACGGACGTGCTACAACGTCAGTTGTCCATCCCAATGTCTTGATATCGTATGTCAGAGGAGCAGCCATGATTTCAGTCTGTCCTGCATCTGTTTTATGCTGGAGATTCAAAGTTGAGTTATTGTTTGTCTTTGAAATATATGAGAAGAGTGATGTCAAACTCAACCATTCATTGTTGTAATATATTCCGGCACGTCCCAGAGGTACAGAAATTTTGTCAACGTTAGGCAATGTAGCCGGAGCGAAATTCTCAATCTTCGGATGCTGTGTGATGTAAGTGAAGTCACCTGTGAAACCGAACTGTTTTGTCAACTTATATGTTGCAGCTGCAGTAAGAGCATAGTTCAACCAGTCATAGCTCATAGGAGTTGCAGCAATTTTTGTAACACCGTCAGGAGCTGTTGCACCAAGATTATAATTTGCGAAGCGTCCTACATAATTACCATTTGCATCTTTTACAGCTGCATTCTCACCACGCAATGCCTGATATTCAAGACGTGCACCGTAGTAAACATTCAGGAAATCTGTGATATCCCAGTCATGAGTAAAGTAAAGTGCCAGTTTGTTTTCATATCCGTTGTAATACTCCGAAGCATTTTTGTTCAGGTCGTAATAATAACCATTGCCTGAGTATGTGCGGCTAGCATATGAAGCATAATCTGTATTGTACAGTCTTACAGGATAGCTGCCGTCTGATGGAACAGACTGATCGTACATTGTTGTACTTGAGCTGTAATCTACATCGTAATACCATTCGTTAAGACCTAATCTCCATGTACCATTGCTCAATTTTCTGGAAAGCTCTGTAGTAAACATGAATGAATCGATAAATCCACGGTTCAGACATGACATTCGGCTCTGTACATATTCGCCTGTATAAGGCTGCATGCTTCCATCGGCTGCTTCGTACTGATAATTGATACCTGCTTCGTTTTTGTCAAGTGACATCGGTGACTGATATACCAGCGAACCGGTAGAATGATCATACTTCATAACTGTCTTCCAGTTCAAGCCGTTGTCCCATGAATAATCGTTCATCAATGTCACTACATGACCGATATTTTCTGTAGCATCGTATAAGTTAGTCTTTTTCACTTCTCCTGTACGCATGTCACGATACACCATTTCATTATCCATAGGAAGATATGATGTAGTACCGAGAGTAAAATCGCCGAATTCACGTACACTACCGTCGCCTACATATACGAATGGAGCAGACTGAGTGGCAAATGTATATACCGGATGGCTCTTTGAGAAATTATAAAGTGCAGTGAAAGCACCTCTGTTATTATTATATTTCTTTGTGATTGCAAATTTATATATCTGTGTACGGTCCTGGAACGGAGTTGCCTTAATATCGAATGTTCCCGGATCGAAGTCCTGATACATGCTGGCGCTGTATAACCAACCTTTACCAAGTCCGCCGTTAAGGTTAAGCGAAACTTCCTGCATTCCGAAGTGATTGGTCTTATAATTCAAAGTACCGTTGAATTTGTCCTGACCAAGCTGAGTAAAAGAGTTTACGGCATAACCGATGTTACCTGTAGTCACAGCTGTTTCTGAGATTTTAAGCAATCCCACATGGCTAAGGCTGGCATCAGCACGCCAAAGAGAGTTCACACTGTGAGGGTTAGTAGCATAAGTAACGGGAATACCGTTTTCAAGAACGTTCACATCGGCCGAAGGAAGACCAATCTGGATTTCACGAGGACCGTTAGCACTTGCGGCATTAAGCATAACGTTTCTGTTTGCTTCTTCCTTTTTGCTGTCACTGTTTTCATTTTTCTCTTGTGCATAAGAAGTTGCACATGCAATGGCAAGTAATAGTACTGCCGAATTCATTCTCTTCAATAGTTGTTTCTGTTCTGCCTTCATAGCATTCACATTGTTCTAGTAGTTTATGTTTTTTGCAAATGTATGAAGAAGTAAAACAAAGATTTATAACAAATGTTTCATACAAAATAAAAAATGTTTCATGCAACATTTGTATATGTACATGAAACATTTTTAGGAAGATACTAATCTTTCTAATTTTAAGACATAAAACCCTATTAAACAATAAAATGCTCTTAACTTCTTAGTCCAGATATACATCTGGCAGTACAGGCATTGCACCATTCTGTGTACATACGTATGCCGACACTTTTACAGCAAGCTCATGAGCCTCACGTACTGACTTTCCTTTAAGAATGGAAGCTACAAATGTAGCGGTAAAGGAATCACCTGCCCCTACTGTGTCGGCTACAACTACTTTCGGTGTCTCTACAAATGAAACACTGCCGGGAGTAAATACATAACTGCCGTTCACTCCGCAAGTCAGTATCAGCATCTTCAAGTTATATTTGGCAAGGAGAATCCAGCATTTGTCCTGAAGGTCAATACCGGGATATCCGAACATACGGCTCACTGTAACGAGCTCTTCATCATTTATCTTAAGTATATTACACTTACTGAATGAATGGCAAAGGATTTCCTTGGTATAAAAGCCCTGACGAAGATTGATATCAAATATCTTCAATATATCATCACCTTCGGGCATAGCGTCAAGGAAACGGTTGATTGTCTCACGAGACACGACACTACGTTGCGCCAAAGAGCCGAAACATACCGCACGCGTATGGCGAGCCAAATCTTCAAGAGCTGGAGTAAAAGGTACATTATCCCATGCAACGCCTTCCTTTATGTCATAACAGGGAACACCTTCGGCATCAAGCTCCACCTGAACGGTTCCTGTAGGATAAGGTACTATCTCTACTATTCCGAAAAGTTTCTTTTCACGGAAGTTTTCAAGTATTTCGGTGCCAAGTTTGTCATCGCCTACGGCACTTACTACACGGCTGTTAAGACCGAACTGTGATATATGGTATGCAAAGTTTGCAGGGGCACCACCCAATTTCTTTCCTTCAGGAAGCACATCCCATAGTGCTTCACCCATTCCTACTACTAAATCATTCATAATGTGTTATTTTTTAAGTTTCATGGTATAAATCAATAAATAAATCACTCCTACTGCCATTACAGCTACAGCTCCGTCCTGACCGGCTGCATCAGAGGCAAATCCCATAAACAAAGGGAATACTGTTCCACCGAAAAGACCCATTATCATCAGACCTGATATCTCGTTCTTCTTTTCAGGCATTGAAAGCAAAGCCTGGGAGAAGATTATTGAGAAGACATTTGAATTGCCGAAACCTATCAGAGCGATTGATGTATATATCACTGAATCGACATCAGAAGTCAGCAGTCCAACCATGGCAGCAAGCATACAGAGTACACTTATAAGGAAAAACGAACGAGCTGAAACTTTCTGAAGGATAATAGAACCGGAGAAACAGCCGATGGTCCTGAAGATGAAATAAAGGCTGGTCGCAAAAGAAGCCTCATCAAGGCTCATGCCAAGACGTTCCATCAATATCTTTGGAGCTGTAGTATTGGTCCCGACATCTATACCTACATGACACATTATACCGACAAAACAAAGCAGGATGAAAGGAGAACCAAGAAGTTTAAGACAATCGGCAAAACCGGATGCCTTGTCAGGACGTTCTTCTTCTATTGGTGTAGCAGAAAGCCAGAGAACAGCTATTACGGCTATTATCATATAGATGGGGAAAAGCACACGCCATCCCAAGCCGAAACTTGGCATTGCCTGAGTGGCTCCCCACATGGCTATGTAAGGGGCCAGGAATGAAGCTATGGCTTTTACGAACTGTCCGAATGTCAAGGAACTGGCAAGTTTATCTCCACTTATAATGTTGCTTAACAGCGGATTCAATGATGTCTGCATAAGGGCATTTCCTATACCCAACAAGGAGAATGAACAGAGCATCAGCATGTAACTGTCGCCGAATATTGGCAGAAGTAATGAAGCAAATGTTACAACAAGGCTTAACAGTACTGTTTTCTTACGGCCTATACGGTTCATCAGAATTCCGGTCGGCACCGAGAATATAAGAAACCAGAAGAATACCAAGGAAGGGAAGATGTTGGCCTGAGAATCACTCAAGCCAAGATCTGCCTTCACATAATTGGATGCTATTCCCACCAGGTCAACAAAACCCATGGCGAAGAAACAAAGCATCACGGGAATTAATTTATTTAGTTTTACTGTAGCCATATTACTTTATCTGATATATATTTATATTTTTAACCTTATACCTATTGCCGTCACTTTCAAATCTAATCATATCGTATGGTACTGACGGGAACACACAGTTCGTCATCACAAATTTTCCATTGTCAACAAAAGCTTCTATACTAGATTTATCTACAAACAGACGAAGTTTAAGTTCTTTTGATTTGCTTAAAGACATTTCTGTCACTGCAGGAAAATCATTGCTGAAAGATACTTCACCACTCTTTGTACGGTCTATTGCAAAAGTCTTTTTCAGTACATCATATGTCATCAGGACTTTCTCTCCTTTTCCATTGGAAAGAACAAATGAGACTTCTTTTGACTTTCCCGGATTTATTGATAGCTCTACTTCGTAAGTTCCGTTATCACTTTGAGGTGACAGTGATATTGTTTCCGCTTTGGCTACATTTACCGTTTTTATCTGTCTGCCATCCTTTCTGGCTTCAAGCATCTCCTTGCAAGGTTCTGACTTAAGGAATATGCTTCCATCCTGTTTGAAAAGAGACAAATCTCTGGCTATGGTGTTTGCGCTGCGGTACTGAAGTGTCGGAACATTGTTTGCATACTGCCAGTTACTCATCCATCCTATGGCTATACATCTTCCATCGGGAGCATTGTTCCATGTCACTGTAGCATAATGGTCTTTACCGTAATCCATCCATTTGGTTTCTTCAGGATAATTGTTTGTAAAAGTGCTGCCGTCAAAATCGCCTACAAAATACTGTGTAGCCGAGCCGCCGAAAGGACCTCCAGGATTGATATTGCATATAAGCACCCATTTCTTTTCCTTAGTACCTTCTACCGGGAGTTCCACCAGATCCGGACATTCCCATACTCCTCCGTGGCATCCGTGTCCTTCGCCGAATTCACTTTCCTTAGTCCAGTCCTTCAGGTTCTTTGAAGAATAAATTTCCATGTGCTGACCTACGGCAAGCATCATTACCCAATGTTCTTTTGGTGCATACCAGAACACTTTCGGGTCGCGGAAATCTTTTTCTGAGGATGTCAGGATAGGGTTATTCTCGTATTTGATGAATGTCTTTCCGTTATCAAGGCTGTATGCCATACTTTGCGTCTGGCAGTCTCCCCATGGAGTCTGCTTGGCCGAAGTATAGAATGCCACTACAGCGCCTTCGCCGAAGCCCGATGTATTGTTATGGTCAACCACGCATGAGCCGCTGAAAATTGTTCCTATGGCATCAGGAGCAATTGCAACACCTTCATTTTTCCAGTTCACCAGGTCAGTAGAAGTAGAATGTCCCCAGTGCATGTTTCCCCACATAGAGCCGTAAGGATTGTATTGGAAATACAGATGATAGACACCGTCCTTGTAGAACATTCCGTTAGGGTCGTTCATCCATCCGTATGCCGGAGTATGATGGTATGAAGGGCGGTATTTCTCTACTTCAAGCGACATATCGTCGGATTCCTCAATATCACTCCAACAAATCGAATTTGAAGGAACACCTCTAACTATCATTATAATACTGTCTTTGTCGAATTGTGACATGTCAACTGGTACATAATAATCTGTCTTGCCACGCGATAGACGCACCTTCTGAGTGTATCCAGTCAGACTACTGTTCTGATATACAAAATCTATCTCCCCTTCCGGTGCAGAATCTTCCACCGGAATTAGCAGATACTTTTTCTCTGGATTGATGTAAACGAAATTATTTTCGTTTCCAAGATTTTTAACCCTTATTGCAGAATTTGCATCCTGTATTCCCAAAGAAAATACAAGAGACATGCATAAGGTTGTGATTTTCATGCTATTCATATTTATTCTGCTATTAGTTAATACACAAATTTACTACTTTTTCCATACACTTTTAATATTCCAGGCCTTCATGGTAACTTTAGTAGTATTTCCCTTCTCTGAGTACAATTCTACTCCCGTCTGCTTGTCACCTGGGAAAGTCAGTAAGGAGAATACCAATTGCCCGTCACCTGCAAATATCTCTACACTTGACTTATCTACAAAGATATGTAATCTTAGTTTGTCGTTGGTAAGCGGAATATGTCCGTTCATTTTACGGCTGAATCTCGGAATATTCTCCGAAGTACAGTTTGTTCTGTCAACAGTCAATAATGATACATTTGAATCATATCTTATAGGAAGACTGCGTCCGTCACCGGTACAAATGTTTAGACCTACTACATCAGACTCGCAGAGAGTAAATGTTAGTTCTATCTCGTATACATTCTGTTTCGGGACGAAAGACGGTATAACCATACAGCCTTTTTTGATTACTCCATTGAATTCTTTTTTATTTGTACGCAGCTTCTTCAATTTATCAAAAGGCTCCTGAACCATACGTACCCCCTCTGGTAAGGTTTTTAAAGATATAGTACGCGGAATAGACCAGAATCCAAAACCTCTGGAGGCAGGTATTTCACCCCTCGCATAGTCCCAATTATTCATCCACCCCATCCATACAGTATCATCAAGAGTACCGTCATAATCCTTAAAAGCTCTTGCCGCATAGAAGTCACTTCCTTCATCCACCCATAAGGCATGCTCCATATTGTTAGTCTTCAGCTCGTCAGAAAACATTATATGGTCAACACTGATAAAACCGAAATCCTCACCGTCATAATCGTCATTTATTCTTATTCTGGCTTTACTTCCGATATAGTCAGAAACATTCCATCCATTCCATTTCAGATATGAAGAATTACTGCCAGTAGCAGTTCTTACTACAGAATCATTGACTAACAAATCAATACATGTCTTTCCGGGATGATTTCCGCCAGCAATAAGAAAGTTAATTGCCGATGATGATATTACAAACTCTGGAGAAATTAATGTTCCTTTCATTCTATCACCTCCACCGTATGACGAAGCCATACCCGAGCCAAGATGAGCAGAAGAGTTATTTTTCTGTGGCGACATCCAAAATGCCTCACCTTTTCTTTCCCATCCATCATAGTCCATCGCATCAAAATCAGCAAAAACCTCACCTTTGAGTCCTTTACCTTCAAGAAGGTAGTTTCTGCAATCTTCATCCGGTTCAAAAGATTTACCGTTGAAAGTACCGATAAAATACTGTCCTTTGTTCGGACCAACCGATGTCATCAACACCCATTTCTTATTGTTGGAATCTCCATCCAAAGGTAATGCATAGATATCAGGACATTCCCATATATTCTCGCACGAACCCAACTGTCCAAAATCACTCATCCAATCCCAGTGTTTCAAATCAGCTGAAGAATAGAATCTGATTTTTCTTTCTATAGGCAAAGCTATCACCATTACCCATTTCTGCTCCGGCTCATACCAGAAAACCGTAGGATCGCGAAAATCCTCATAATTTATATCAAGCACAGGATTACTGTCATAATAATGCATCAATCCGTCATCACCTTCTACAGAAAGTCCTTGCGACTGGATTTTATTTTTCTTATTTGCCATGGTATAGACAGCTACCACCTTGTCTTTGCCAAATGATGCTGTATTATTTTTGTCGACTACACAAGATCCAGTGTAATACATAAAACTGTTGTCATCGCCTACTACAGCTCTAGAAGCAGTTTCATTATAACTGGTAAAATCTTCAGTGTAAGCTCTACCCCACCAAAACAAATTAAACTTTCCTTTATTATAAATCAATCCACACGGGTCACCAATTCCACCTTTCTTGGGAGCAAAATGATAAACAGACCTGTAACTTTCATCGTACTGAGAATATGTATCTAACGAGATAAACGAAAAGACCAATAATGCAAATATTATTCTCATATCCTTTAGAATTAATAAGCTTAAGACTAGGAAATTAATAACAATGTCCAGTGTCCACGGCTGTTTATCTGTTTTAGGCTTAAACCTTTATTCAGATAAACAGCACGGAAAAAACTACTATATAGATTATCATTTATTTAATAATACATTACATTCAGATCGTTTACTGTAATATTTCCATCATAACAATTGATAGACCAGCAGTTTTTCTGCATACCATAAATTCTGTTGGTATATGCAAGTACATCATTTATATAAACTACACATACTGAATTATCTGTAAGAATTGTTATGTCGTAAACATTATCAGAAGGGGTATCAAAGAAATAGCTGTCGGCACCAGAGATGAAACCTTTTCCACCTTCTTCCTCAAAATTCAGTTTCTTTTTTGCTCCATTCTCTTCTGGATTGACAATAACACTGTAGAATTTCTCTGAATCAGTTCCACGACAGAATGAGAAACCAAATTTATCTAATGCTGTAGAAGCCGTAACTTTGAATGTTATCTTATTATGCACATTTAGTCTGTTGAATAACACGTAGCTGCCAGCAGACAAAGAATAGGTTCCGTTATTCACCTGAACACCGTTCTCAGACTGAGCCATCACCTTCGTGTCTGATGTCTTATTATACTTATTGGCAAAACCGTCAACAGGACCTAAAGTAAGAGAACCGTCCTCATGCTGGATAAGCTTATGAGCAACAAGTGCTCCAGCCCATTCAGGCTCACTGTCGCTGCTCACCTCAGTATTGTCATTACCTTTTCTCGTAGGACACCATCCCCAGATATATCTGTCAGTACCATTAGAGGCAGTCTTGCCTGCATAGAAAGCTCTCGAGTCAAGATAACCGTTATGAGTGTCAGGCCATAAAGGATTATCATCATTAGGAATCACATTTCTAAGTTCGTCCAGTGTAGCAGCCTTGAAATACTGAACCCTTCTCTCATAGACATTCTGGTCAGAATATACCAAATACCACCAACTGCCCATCTTAAAGATATCAGCACACTCATAGAATCTGCCCCAACGGTTATTTAGGAAAACACCCTTGTCGGTCCATGTCATCAAATCAGCCGATGTCAACTCTGCAAGAACCCCTTTACCGTCCTTATTAGTAGAAACTATCATGTGAAACATTCCGTCTTCGCCTTTAAACACAAATGGATCGCGAAAATTCTTCACATCATAACCATAATCACTTCCCTGAAGGTAAAGTGTTCTGTTCTTTGTCCATGTACTGAAATCGGTAGAAGTGGCAAGCATTATAACTTCCTGAGATGGTGTATGGCCTGTATAGAAAGTATAATATGTTTTGTCCGTCTCATTGTATATAGTAGAACCTGTTCCTATAGCAGCATCAGCCTCAGACTTAGACCCACATGGAACCAGTTCGTCCAATGAAGTATAAGATGTAAAATCCTTAGTAGATACACCCCATATAGGATGGTAAGTCATATCAGGATTCGGACGTAGGTCGCGAAGGTACAAAATCTTAAAGTCCTCTGCTACCGGATCATAAAAAGGCATAGGATCGCCCACAAAACCAACGTATGGCTGATAAAACGTACCGAAAGTCTTCTCTTCTGTAGGAGAAAAATAGTTTGTAGTACCATCCCAGTCCTTTTGAGTAAGGACTGGAGATTCATCATTACAGCTTGCCATTGGCAGAGTCATAGTGGCCAAAAGCATTGTATATATCATATTTTTCATAAACTGTCTAAAAAATTGAATTATTCACCTTTTAAATAATTGATTGCATTCTCGGTCATCTTTGCCACATTACCGTGATACTTGTCGGCCGACACATCCACGCCATGAGCATACCAGTCATAACATCCGGAGCCGATACATACTATTCCGCCACGTCCGTCTTTAGGAAGATACTCCCATGCAACGATAGAGCCGTCGCCACCAAATCCAATAGCCTTGCCACCATGTCTTGACTCCCAATCAGCCTGAGTAGGATAACCACCCCAGTCCGAACCTATATGCCACTGTGCAGTACTGTTCGTAATTCTGTAGCCGGCGTCACAAGTATAAACTTTATCGTTCTCTCCATCGTTCATTATCAGGTTCTGGAACAGAGCATGACCCGAATTACTTTCGATAAAGAAACTCCACGGACCAGTAGTTATCTCGCCGCTTTCTTCCACCTGTCCCCAACAGTTGTTAGGATTGTTACCGTCAAGTGTAGCCCCCAGCTTCACAGCATAGTAAGTAGCAAATCTGGTCAGTAGTAGACTTCCTCCAGCCTCGTAGAAATCCTTCATAGTCTGTATAGCAGAAAGCGAAGCCGCAGCGTTTTGGTCGAATTTCTCCATATTGTCTATTCCGCCGTCAATATGCAGATGCCACCACATAACCTTACATTCGCTCAAATCTACAACACCCTTTGCAATATCGCTGAATGAAGCATACTGTGTACCGGAAACGTTACGCAACATCCAGTTTACAGCTTCCTTCTCTTCAGGATTCAATGCATCAACATTTTCGGCAAGACCTACATAAATCACTTCTGCCGCATCGGACTGAGTAACAACTACAGTATAAGTAATTCTTGCAGTATTGTTTTCAACCACGAATTCTACTGGCGAAGAATAATCCAAAGCCGAGTAATCAGCCGGAGAAACCACAGTAGTTCCCTCGTTCATTTCCAGGCTGGCAGTAAGAGAAGCGATATTCTCCGTAGTAGGAATTCTTACAGAGATAGTATGATTATCCTGATTTATAGATCCTACATATCCATTCAGCTTGAATGACAAAATTCTTGCGTCGTCATGCTTAACGCTGATAGTATAATCAAAAAAAGCATCTCCATTAGTAACCTTCACGCTCTGCGGAAAAGAGAAATTAATCTTATCGCCTATTTTTATTGTAGCTTGCGCACCCTCCGACAGTTCCAGCTGACTGACAGTCATTGCCTTTGTATCATAAGAGTAAGGAACCCCAATAGTAATACTGCCGTTCTTATTGTCTATAACACCTTCATACTGCTCGTCGAGCACAATTTTATTTATAAATGTGTCTCCATCCAACGACAGACTTGATTTGTTCTCGTTATTGCATCCGGACATTACCACTAGAAACAATGTCAGACACAATAAATATAATTTATTTATGTATGTTTTCATAACCGTTATCTTTTAATATATTGATTACCATCCTCCACAATTCTGTTCATAAATACCGTTGCTGGCACTTATCTGTGCAAAAGGAACAGGAAGATACTCATTCTTATTTTTAGTAAAGTGCGCATTAGAGTATATAGCACACACATCAGCTTCTGCTGCATAATATGCGTTAAGAACGCTTTCTGCCTCACCCCAACGAACCAGGTCGAAGAATCTGTCAGACTCCATTGCCAGTTCCACACGACGTTCAAACTTAAGTCTCTTCAATGCTTCTTCCTGTGTAAATGTTCCATAATATGGCTCTACATCGTATTTAACTCCGTATGCCGAAGGATAATTGGCTATCATCGAAGTAGAAGTCTTAGCTCTATTTCTCACACGGTTAATCAAATCAATAGCCTCTTGAATTCTTCCATCGTTAAGCTGGATAAGAGCTTCAGCTCTCATAAGCAACACATCGGCATATCTCAATACGATATGGTTCATAGGAGTTCCCCACCAAGAACCTTTTACAAGATATTCACTTTCAGGATCTACATTCTGTTTCAGAGTGACATAATAACCGTATAGTCCGTTACTTCTGCTCCATGTAGACGATTTATCCATTATAAAGTTAGAGTTGAACTCATAAGGAAGTCCTGGCATACCTACTGTAAGGAACAGACGAGGGTCCGCATTGTCTACACTCATGTCATAATCATCATCGTTGAAATTATCAAACAGCGGATGACCGTTATTGTCTGTCTTGAAAGCGTTCACTAGGTTCTGGCTAGGTTTATAGAAGTCGCAACCACCATCTGTCACTCCCGGAATATTAGGAACGATAAGACCATTAGACCAGTTACAGTTACCGTTTGTAGTACCATCATTGATAGAATACTGCATTGCCCACAAAGATTCCTTGCCGTTCTCATACTGAGGTTCAGGACGGAAATTATTATGGAAATCACTTTCCAAGTCATAACCACCTGCATTCATGATTGAAGCCTCAGTATATTCCACGACCTTTTTCAGGTCCTCAGCATTAATGCTTGTAACTTCATTTGTTTCCGGATTATCCTGTCTGTATGCCTTATACAGATAAGTCTTTGCTAGATAAGCAGCTGCTGCACCTCTTGTAGGTCTTCCTTTATCTGCTTGAGTATCAGGAAGGTTATCAAATGCAAACTGGAAATCGTTTGCTATCTGCTGCCAGCCTTCATCATTAGTATAAACAGTATTCGACAGATTATTATATTCCTCAGGAGACATATTTTCATCGTTGGCAATTACTATCTTCTTGAAAAGCTGTTTCAAAAGGAAATGACCATGTCCGCGCAGGAATCTCATTTCTGCTATTCTCTGCTGTTTTAGCGGATAAGTGCTTTCATCCATCTGATCGAGCAACTGCAATGCAGCATTCGCACGAGAGATACAGTTATAAAGTCTTTGCCACATATCGCTGATGTTCCATGCAGTAGTCATAATACCCTGTGAAACTTCAAGGTTATGGAACACGTCACCATCTTCTGTACCGTTTCCGCCTTTATAAGCGTCGTCTGAACGAACATCATAGTTCCACATAGAGAATGATGAATTTATATCCTCGGCTGAAATCCATATAGCATATGCAGAAATCACCAGATTGTCTACATATTCAGGGTTATTAAGCTGTTCATTATCTATCGTACCTTGAGGGGTGTGACGGTCAAGGAAATCAGAGCAACCTGATGATAGTAACATTAAACTTATAATGAATATATTTATATATGTTTTCATAAGTGTATGTTTGTAAGTTATTATATTTATAAAAGTTATTCCTCAGAATCAGAAACCAACGTTGATACCGAATGTCAAGTTCATAGGGATAGGGTAACCGTAGTTAGGGTTTTCCGGATCTACACCTGTAAATTCCTTGCTTGTGATAGTAAGCACATTCTGTGCACTAAGGTACAATCTCAATCTGTCTACCTTAAACTTCTGAGATATTGATTTTGGCAAGTTATAACCTAATTGTATATTTCTTAATTTAAGGAAAGAACCGTTTTCAACGAAGTATGTTGATACTCTCTTTTCATTATTAACGTCACTTCTTGTCAATGCAGGAATATCTGATGAAGAATTATATGGAGTCCATGCATCAAGAAGACGTTTACCCTTATTCAGGAAACCGATATTCAAACCGCTCCACAAGTCTGTTTCCTTCTTCAGGTCACTGATGATATCAACACCCTGTACACCCTGCCAGAACATTGTGAAATCAAAATCCTTATATTCGAAGTACATATTCAAACCGTAGCTGAATGCAGGTGTCGG
This sequence comes from Bacteroides sp. ET336, assembly GCF_024733815.1. Classification (NCBI taxonomy): domain Bacteria; kingdom Pseudomonadati; phylum Bacteroidota; class Bacteroidia; order Bacteroidales; family Bacteroidaceae; genus Bacteroides; species Bacteroides sp. ET336. Next base: position 110,529 of record NZ_JANRHK010000009.1, on the reverse strand, counting down.
ATCATAGATCCACTGCTGATCTTTTTCATTGATTACACCGTTACCGTCCAAGTCACGCCAGCGGATACGTCCTACTCCGGCACCTTCCTGTACTGCATGATTATCAACTTCTTCCTGTGATTTGAATATTCCGTCTGCCACATAACCCACTTGCGAACCATTTGCATGACCGATGACACTTTCTACACCGTTACCACCGAATGTACCGTTAGCTGCTACAGTGATAGGCAAAGCAGTAATTTTGTTTCTATAAGTAGAGATATTAGCATTGAAATCATATTTGAATCCGTTGTCGAATGTTTTTCTATGACCGATATTGAATTCGAAACCTTTATTTTCCATTTCTCCGGCATTAATCCACTGGGTAGTACCTTCTCCCATAGAAGCGATACCCGCCATCTGAACAAGGATATCAGTAGTTTTCTTATAGAACCAGTCCAAAGATCCATATACCTGCTGATTGAATAATGAGAAGTCAATACCGATATTAGTCTGAGTTGTAGTTTCCCATTTTATATCATCATTACCCAACTGATTACGTTTAAATCCAGACTGAAGAGTCTTTCCACCGTTTGTACCTTCAATATCATAAGAAGTACCGTAACTCTGACCTCCTGATTCTGTAACGCCATAGTTAGGAACATAAAGAGTATAACGTGCAGTATTAGAAATTTCCTGGTTACCAGTCTGTCCCCAAGATGCTCTCACTTTAAGGTCATCAAGCCATTCAATATCTTTCATGAATTCTTCCTGACTCATACGCCATCCCAAAGATACAGAAGGGAAAGTTGCAAAACGATTATTCTTACCGAATCTTGAAGAACCATCCCTACGTACTGTCAATGAAGCCAGATATTTGTCATCGAATGTATAGTTGAATTTACCAAAGAATGATACCAATGAATAACCATCACCAGAACCGTAAGCCTGTGCTGTACCTACTCCGGCATCAGGCCACATGAAATCAGGATTCAGAATTGAGAAATCTTCTTTATAACCAGAGAACCATGTATTGTCTTCGTTATTCAACTCAACACCAATCATAGCATCACCTCTGTGCTTGCCTTTTTCGAAGTTATAAGTAGCAACGGCATTCCACATCCATCTCATCCAATGTTCCTGTTTTGCCTCAACAGCATTCTTGTCATTGGCTACGTTACCTTCAGTGATAGGATATGTGAATATTCTCTGTTGTTTCTGAGAATAATCGATACCAAAAGTAGAACGAACATTAAATCCTTTGAATAGATTAAGGTTGATGTATGCATCACCAAACATTCTCCAATAATAATATTTTGTATCAGAATTTCTCTCAAGGCGAGCTACCGGATTTTCACGGTCAGGATAACCACCTACCGGACCTGCATATTCTCCTTCGGTAGTATATACAGGCAAAGACGGATTGGCCTGCAACACATTCTGCAAGAAACCACCAGGTGCTACTACTTCAGAAGTTCTGTTGACAGTAAAATGCTCTCCTATAGTAAGGATGTTTTCAATCAAGTTATAATCTGAATTCATACGAGCTGAAAAACGTTCGAAATCAGAAGTCTTTATAATACCATTGTTCTTATAGTATCCTAAAGAGAAATAAGACGAGCCTTTCTCAGAACCATTGCTTACAGAAAGATTGTATTGCTGTATTACACCGGTACGGCTGATTTCGTCAAACCAATCTGTATCAGCAGAAGGAACGGTATTCGCAGAATCCAAGAAACGTGACATGCTGATTCCATGCAATACAGGAATACCATTCTGGTCGTATCCCCAATTATAAGAATATCCCAAAGCATTTGTATTCGGATCCTGACCATCGTTTACATAAGCTTGCCACATAGCCTGACCATATTCTCTGGCATTGAGGACTTCCATCTTGTTTGTGTACATGGAAGCTGATACAGAAGCGTCGAAATTAACTTTAATCTGACCTTGCTTACCTTTCTTAGTTGTTACAATGATAACACCGTTTGCCGCGCGCGAACCATAGATTGAAGCAGAAGCGGCATCTTTCAACACCTGAATAGACTCGATATCGTTACCATTCAACTCATGCATACCACCCTTTGTAGGCACACCATCAATAATGTATAAAGGGTCATTGTTGTTCAATGTTCCGATACCACGGATACGGATTGTTGTTGAACCGCTTGGGTTACCGTCAGCTGTAATATTCATACCTGGAACCCTTCCCTGAAGAGCTTTCATGGGATTGTTTTCGTTCTGTTTTGAGATTTCGTCCATACTGACAACAGAAACGGCACCGGTAAGGTCAGCCTTACGTTGAGTGGTATAACCCGTTACCACAACTTCTTCAAGTACCTCTGAATCTTCATTAAGCACAATGTTCATCATGCTTTCAGCTTTAAGAGTAACTGTCTTGAAACCGACAAAAGAAACAGTGATTGAACTTCCGGAAGCAACATTCAACGTAAATTTACCGTCAAAATCAGTAATAGTACCATTGGTATTATTACCATTCTCCACTATAGTTGCTCCAATTACAGGGAAATTATCAACGGCAGAAATGACCGTTCCCTGAACAACCAAATCTTGCGCATGCATGACTATGCATATAAATAAGAAGAGCGCAATAAGAAATTTTCTTTTTATGCTTTCCATACGCATTAAATAATTAGATTATTAATATTATTGTTTTAAAAAATTCTGCTGCAAATATAGAAATGTACAAGTAAGTACGTCATAAAAAATGTTTCACACCCAATAAAAAATGTTTCATGTATCATTTTTACATAACAATGAAACATTTGTTCTAATTAAGAGATAAAGCCTATTCTAATAAACATCTGATTTTCAATACATTATAAAACAATACTAAAACATCCTATCTTTCAATCAAAAATGAACTATCATTTTAATCAAAACGAAAAGGTATTTTTTTAAAACGTCTCAATCCATAAAAAAACACTCCGTATCTTGTAACAATCTTGTTATTATATAAATCATTTGAATTACTTTTGCGGCGTATTTGATTTTTTCAAAAAAAATGAGACTTAACAGAAATATTACAAGATTGAGAACAACTCCGGAGCAACTGCCTATATTATGGTACTTGCTGAAATGGACTATTATAGGTGCAATAGCAGGTGCATTGATAGGATCGGCATCAGCTTTGCTGTTAGCTTCGCTTAACTGGGCGACCGACTATCGTGAGAATAACCTGTGGATTATAGCTTTACTACCATTAGGAGGTCTGGTCATAGGACTGATGTACCATTATTTGGCAGGAACAGCAGCTAAAGGTAATAATTTCCTGATTGAGGAGATACGTTCATCTAAAAATATCATCCCTTTCAGAATGGCACCACTGGTGTATATTGGTACAGTACTGACACATCTGTTCGGTGGTTCTGCCGGACGTGAAGGTACAGGAGTACAGATGGGTGGAGCTATAGCCGATTTCATGTCAAGACTGCTGAAAATGCATCCTTACGACAGAAAGATAATGATACAGATAGGTATAGGAGCCGGATTTGCATCAATTTTCGGAACTCCATTGGCTGGAGCTGTTTTCGCTCTTGAAGTGATAATTGTAGGAAGACTGAGATATGATGCCATACTTCCGGTTTTCCTGTCGGCCTTCTTTGCTAATTTAACATGTCATGCCTGGGGGATAGCACATACTCATTACGTCATCAACTACACACCGGACATAAACATACAGACGTTATTGATTGTACTTGTGGCAAGTATCCTTTTCGGACTGGCAGCCATGACATTCTCACGTTTCATAGAGATATGGGGTGGTCTGGCTAAAAAATTTATAAGTTATCCACCGCTGCGCCCATTTATAGGCGGTATTTTCATTGCCTTGAGTGTTTATCTGTTGGGAACTACCAAATATATAGGTCTGGGCGTACCCACAATAGTAGCTTCATTCAGCGAAGTGCAGATGTGGTATGACTTTCTTCTGAAAATACTTCTCACCACGTTCACCATCGGAGTAGGATTCAAGGGCGGAGAGGTTACTCCATTGTTCTTCGTAGGTGCCACTTTGGGTAGTGCATTATCTGCCGTACTTCCATTGGATGTTTCATTGTTGGCAGGTTTGGGCTTCGTGGCTGTATTTGCAGGCGCCACCAACACTCCAATTGCATGTACTCTGATGGGTATAGAGCTGTTTGGTGCTGATGCAGCTGTTTACATAGGTATAGCATGTGTAACTGCATATATGTTCTCCGGACATACAGGTATCTACACATCACAAGTTATAGGAAGTCCGAAACATATCATTTTCTGGAAAAAGAAAAAAGGAAAGATGTTGGACTGATACTGTTTTTTCAAAGAAATCCTTGATTTTTATCAACAAAGTCTTTAATTTTGAGGATATAAGCAACAAAACTGTTATTTCTGTTGTTTAATATCATTAAAGAACAAAGACATTCACAGTTTATGAAAAAACAGATTCTTACAACCGGAAGATCAATTAAATTAATGTGTATCGCCGCTACCATTGCAGCAGTAGGCACAAATACGGCTAATGCATGTACGGGCATCACACTTACAGCCAAAGACAGTACAAAAATCCTTGCTAGAACAATTGAATGGGGAGGAAGCGACCTTAACAGCCAATACGTGATAGTTCCTCAAGGCTATACAGCACAATCATACATACCAGGCGGTATTGACGGTATGAAATTCACTTCGAAATACGGATACGTAGGTCTGGCTGTAGAGCAAAAGGAATTCATTGCCGAAGGGCTCAACGAAAAAGGGCTTTCAGCAGGCTTATTCTATTTTCCACGATATGGTAAATATGAGGATTATAATGCAGCATATAAAGAAGAAAGTATAGCCGACCTTCAGCTCGTGTCATGGATTCTCGGTGAATGTAAAAACGTGGAAGAAGTTAAAGACGCAATTAGCAAAGTCCATGTTATAGCCATTGATCCAAGAGCCTCGACTGTACATTGGAGATTTGCCGACACAACAGGAAGACAGATAGTGCTTGAAATAATAGACGGAAAGCCTGTGTTCTATGAAAACAAGCTTGGTGTGCTCACAAATTCACCCGATTTCAATTGGCAGATGACAAATCTGAACAATTATGTTAATCTCTTCCCGGGCTCGGCTCCTTCGCAAAAACTTGGAGAAACAGAGTTGTCACAGTTCGGTGCCGGAAGTGGTTTCCTAGGAATACCTGGAGATGTCACTCCCCCATCACGATTTGTAAGGGCTGCATTCTATCAGGCTACGGCACCAGTACAGGAAACTTCGGAAGAAACTGTTCTGCAGGGATTTCAGATATTAAATAATTTCGATATTCCGGTAGGAATAGAATTTGCAAAAGGACAGGTTCCGGTAAACATCCCGAGTGCTACACAATGGACATCGGCTACCGACATGAACAATCTGAAGATTTACTTCCGAACAATGTATAACAGTGCTATAAGAAGTATTAATCTGAAAGATATTGATTTCAAGAAAGTGAAATATCGTGCTGTACCAATGGATACAGAAAAACAACAGCCTGTGTTCAATATAAAGATTAAATAGACAAAAAAACGGATTGCCCCACAATAAGGCAATCCATTTATATATTGTAAAATTGCTTATCAGAACAATTTAGAAGGATATTCACCTGCATCTACCAATGCCTGCAATTTTTCAACTACACTAGGACGGTCTGCTGCATATGTTACACCGAACCATTTAGATGTAGTATCAAGAACCTTAACATTAGCAGTCTTTTCATTGATAAGTTTATTAACCATCAATGGAATAAAATACTCAGCCTTAAGGTTTTCCTTATTTGCATCAAGGAATTCAGTAAAGTAATCTTCTGAATATTTGAAATAGTCAGGAGTGAATCCCCACATATTCATAGAAACAGGTGTATTGTCATCAAGACCTACCCATTCACCATTTTCGTCCTTATAGCTTACAACACCATTTACACGCATGATTTCAGTACGTTCAACAACTGTAGTAAGGTTACCTTCTTCATTTGCAGAACATACGCCACGAGCTACAGAACCACTTTCTGACAAAGTATTACCAATACGGAAACCTACCATGCAATAGTCGTTCTTTGAACCCTCAGGAAGTTCAGACAAATATTTGCCCAATACGGCAAAACTGTCTCTTCCATAGAAATCATCTGCATTGATTACCGCAAACGGTTCTTTGATAACATCCTTACCCATAAGTACAGCATGGTTAGTACCCCATGGCTTAACACGGCCTTCCGGACAAGTATATCCGGCTGGAAGATTATCCAAAGCCTGGAAGACAACTTCTACAGGGATATGATTTTCATATTTGCTGAGAACGATTTTACGGAAGTCATCTTCAAAATCTTTACGGATTACAAATACTATTTTACCAAATCCACCACGGATAGCGTCATAAATAGAATAATCCATGATTGTTTCACCGCTTGGTCCGACTCCGTCAAGCTGTTTAAGACCGCCGTAACGGCTTCCCATACCGGCTGCCAATACAAATAATGTTGGTTTCATAAGTTTTATTTTTAGTTAGTAACTATGCAAAGATAGACATTTATTATTAATCACGTACTTCTTGAACAAATTATATTAATTAGTAGTTATTTTTTTAGTATATTCGCATCACAAACTGTCATTAACATGAAGAAATTTTTAAAATGGTGTGGAATAATAATATCTATTCCATTTGCTTTATTTATAATTATATCAATATTGATCTATATACCGCCTATACAGAACTTTGCTGTAAGAAAGGCGGCATCAATCGCTTCTGATGCTACAGGTATGGACATCAGTGTAGGAAGAATTTCACTTTCTTTTCCTTTGAATCTGGGAATCCATAATGTGACTGCCATACAGGAAAACGACACTCTTCTAAGTGCCGGGAAAATGACTTTAAAGGTTCAGATGAAACCTTTGTTCAGAAAACAGATTGAAGTTGATGCTTTAAAGCTGGAGAGTGTAAGCGTCAACACAAAGGACATGATTGAAGGATTCATGATGAAAGGTAAGATGGGAGAGCTTTATCTGGAATCGCACGGAGTAGCCTTATCACCGGAAACGGCAACCATCAACTCCTTTATAATAAAGGATACACATGTGGATATAAGCATAGCCGATACAACTGCCACAGATACAACTGCCAGCGAGCCTCTGTATTGGAAATTCATGCTGCAAAAGGCCAATTTTGAGAATGTAGCCGTAAATCTCAGTATGCCATTAGACAGTATGGACATGGGAATAAACATTGGTTCTGCAGTACTGACAGAGGGTATTGTAGATTTAAAGAAAGAGGCTTATTCTTTGCAAAAATTCAAAATCAGCAATTCATCAGCACAATATATTATTGGGGAAAAACAGCAGACTGAAGGTTTCAACCCGTCATTTATATCTCTTGCCGGATTAAATATAGATTTGAGTTCTATATATTATTGTGGTAATGCTGTAAATGCCGAGATCAAAGATTTCAAGATGAAAGAACATTCAGGACTGGAAATCACATCTGCAGGAGGAAAAATTACAGCCAATGATGAAAAGGTTGAAATTTCCGGGCTGGAACTGAAAACCACAGATTCGTACTTTTCTGTACAGGCAAATGCTGACTGGAACATCTCACAGATCAACAACGACGGCAGCATATCAGCCAGAATAATGGCAGACATCGGAAAGAATGACCTGTTCAGGTTCGTTACAGATATGCCTGAAGATTTAAAGAAAGATTTTCCTGCAGAACCAATACAGATAAGAGCCGGTATTGACGGAAGCATAAACGAAATGAAAATTACTGCCGTAAGCGCAGAAATACCGGAACATATTAAATTCACAGCAGGAGGATATGTGAATGATTTGCCGGACAGTACAAAAATGTCTGCACATTTGGATATGGATGCTGTTTTCCCTGACATGGCTTTTGCTAAATATTTTATTGGAACTGCAGTCATCCCATCGGATATGGTCTTAAAAGGAAGTGCCGATATAAGGAACGACAGTATAAGCGCATTATTAGGATTGACACAAGGTGAAGGTGCGATAAATCTCAACGCCGGCTTCATTCCAAAAACAGAATCATTTTTCGCTAAAATGGATATCAACGAACTGAATATCCATAACTTCATGCCGTCGGATTCACTGTTCAGAGTTACAGCTTCACTTATGGCGGAAGGAAAAGGTTTCGATATATTCTCGCCAAATACAAAAATGGGAATGGAAGCGGGTATATCATGCTTTGAATATGCCAGCTATTCTTTTTCCGGAATAAACATGAAAGCCGGACTGGAAAACTGTAAGTCGTCTGTAGCATTAAATATCAACGACAACACAATGGAAATAGGTTCCACACTGAATGCTGATATTTCCGCAAAAGAAATAGCGGCCCAAATGCGCACAGATATCAAACGTCTTGACTTGCATGGATTGGGACTTATTGCACAACCGTTCAAAATAGGACAAATAATAGACATTGATGCACATACAGACATGAATAACAGGCATCGTGCAAAAGTGTCTATAAACAACATCAAACTTATGACCGAAAAAAAGACTTTCAAAACGAAAGATCTGAACTTCGGTGTCAGTATGACAGAGGACTCCCTACGTACTTATATAAACTCGGGTGACATGACCATGCTGCTGCGTACAACGGGAGGAATAGATAAAGTTACGGGAAAAATAAGCAAGATTTCCGAACTGGCAGCCAAACAGTGGGAAAACAAGTTGATGGATCTTGAAGCATTGCGTACATTGTTGCCGGAAACATCGTTCAGGCTTTTTGCAGGCGACGACAATCCGTTTGCAAATACCATGGAAATGAGGAATATCGGATTCAAGAGACTTTATGCATCGCTAAATACATCCGAAAATAGCGGTATTAACAGCTCGGCATATCTCTATGGTCTGCATACGGACAGTCTGCGACTGGACACAATAACTTTCCGTGCTTCACAAGATTCTACAGGAATAATAATAGCTGGTGGAGTGAAAGCCAACCAGACGAAGCAACAGGAAGCTTTCAGTATAGCGTTGGATGGAGGTATATTCAACGAAAATGCACACATGCTTGTGAAATATGATAATGCACAGCAGCAAACAGGGGCACTGATCGGTATGAAGGCTGTACTTAGAGACAAAGGTATAAGCCTGCATATGTTGCCGGAAAATCCTATTCTGGTATATAGAAAATTCCATTTGAACGATGAAAACTATATTTTCCTGAGCGACAAAGGAAGGATACATGCAGATATGCGTCTGAACGATGATAATGGAACCGGATTGCAGATTTACTCTGTTCCAGATTCTACCGTTCTACAAGACGTAACTGTAAACATAAACAAACTTGATATCGGTGAATTCAGACGTATCATTCCATACATGCCACCTGTAGAAGGTATAATTAATGCTGAAGCACATTACGTACAGCAGAAGGAGGATATGTTCATGACAGCATTTGAGACAGATGTGAACAGACTTGCCTACGGAGGAAAGCCGCTTGGCAACTGGACTATGAGTGCTGTATATCTGCCTATGGAGAACAGTGGTCATCATGTGGATGGATACATAACACATAATGGAAACACTCTGGCAGAAATCAACGGACAGTACAATACACCGCTTACTGAAGAGGAAGAGGACAAGGTAAACGCACACCTGTCGATATACCGTTTTCCACTGGCACTGGCTGGAGCATTTGTTCCGGAAGAAATGGCACAGTTGAAAGGGTATGCAGGAGCAGACATATCTTTAAGCGGGTCAACATCAGCACCAGTCATAGATGGAAGTGTCACAACCGACAGCGTAAACGTGTTCATTCCTATGACATCAATGAACCTTAGATTTGAAAACAAGCCTATTACGGTAAAGAACAACAAGCTGATGTTTGACAAATATAGCATATTCTCAAGAGGCAAAAATCCGTATATAATAGACGGTAGTGTTGATTTTGCCAATATGGAGAATATGTATATGGATTTGAAAATGACTGCCAGAAACTTTGAGGTATTCAATTCAAAGAAAAACCGTACTTCAATGGTTTACGGGAAAATGTATATTGACCTCAACACTACCATAAAGGGTACACCTGACGCCATTTCGGTTAAAGGTAATGCCAATATTTTGGGTAGCAGTGATTTCACATACATACTCCGCGAATCGCCTCTGACGGTGGAAGACCGACTGGCTGAGACAGTAACATTCGTAAACTTTGCAGATACAGCCTCCGCACGCAGAAAACCGCTTCAGGAAATGCGCCCAGGCGGTATAGACATGCTTGTCAACCTGCATATTGACCAGGCTGTACAATGCCGTGTCGATATTAACGAGAGCGGTTCCAACTATATGGAAGTGGAAGGTGGAGGAGATCTGGCATTCCAATATACTCCCGACGGAAACATGTTGCTGAACGGACGTTACCAGCTGATGAGCGGAGAAATGAAATATGAAATGCCAGTCATACCGCTTAAGACATTTAAAATACGCGAAGGAAGCTACATTGAATGGACCGGAAACGTAATGGACCCGAAACTGAACATCCAGGCGTACGAAAGGACAAGAGCTTCAGTAACTCAGGAAGGCCAGGCTGCAAGAATGGTAAGCTTTGATGTGGGCGTAAGTATCACCAACAGACTAAACAATCTGGGATTTGAGTTTACAATCGAAGCTCCTGAAGACGGTTCAATGCAAAATGAACTGGCTGCAATGTCAGCGTCACAGAAGAATAAGGCTGCGGTAACAATGCTCGTAACAGGCATGTATATTTCAGACAGTTCGACAGCTAAACTGGATGCCAACAGTGCGCTTAACTCATATCTGCAAGGACAAATAAACAGCATTGCAGGAAATGCCCTAAAGACAATTGACCTTAGTGTGGGTATGGAAACAACAAATGCGACAGAGACAGGCGACACACGTACAGATTATAATTTCCAGTTTGCAAAACGTTTCTGGAACAACCGTGTGCGTGTAGTAATCGGTGGAAAAATTTCCACAGGAAATGCTGCAGTGAGAGACGAATCATTTATCGACAATATATCATTGGAATACAGACTGGACAATAGCGGTACCAGATATGTCAAACTTTTCCACGACAAAAAATATGCAAATGTCCTTGAAGGAGAAGTGACAGAAACAGGAGCCGGTATCGTTCTTAAAAAGAAAGTGAGCCGTATAAAGGACTTGTTTATATTCCAAAGAAAGAAAAAGAAGATTAATGAAACAGAGGAAAAAGGAAATGAAAATGAGAATAAATAACATAGTTGTGGCATTAATAGCCGTTTTAGGCTTTGCAGGATGTTCCACCACAAAAAATCTTCCTGAAGGCGAAACTCTTTATACCGGTATAAAGAGAATAGAAATAAACGAGAAAGACGAAAGCACCAATGGAGAAAAGACTATTGAGGAGGTGACAGCCGCAGTAAGCGTTGCACCTAACAATTCTTTCCTTGGAAGTGCGAAATACCGAATTCCCATTCCTTTCGGATTATGGATATACAATAATTTCCAGAAATACGAGAAAGGGCTGGGAAGATGGATATTCCGTAAAATGGCTGCCACTCCAGTCACGGTATCGTCTGTAAACCCTGACACGCGAGTAAAAATTGCATCCAATCTGCTTAAAGATTACGGATATTTCAACGGCAATGTGACTTACACTGTTGATAGCACACGTAACCCAAGAGCCGTAAAACTGAGTTACCAGATTGATATGGGAAAACCATATTACATTGATACCGTACTGTACGAAGGTTTCACAGGACGTGCCGACTCACTCATCAGGAAACACTTTGATGAAAGACTGATACACAGAAATGACAATTTTGACGTTACACGTCTGAATGAGGAACGCGAAAGGCTTGTTACATTATTCAAGAATAACGGGTATTATTTCTTCCGCAGCGAATATATCACATTTTTGGCAGATACACTTATGCGCCCCGGATATATCAATCTGAAGATTATACCAAAGAGCAACACACCTAAAGAAGCCAAGACAAAATATATAATAGGAAAAACCGATATTAATCTGATTGGATACAACGGAGAACAGCCTGACGATTCAATTTGCGCTAGAGACTTCACCGTACATTATTTTGGTGAAAAGCCGGAACTAAGATACGGCGTTTTAAGGAAAAGATTCCTTTACAGAAGTGGTGAGACTTACTCGCAACTCAGGATGAACTATACCCAGGAAGCACTTGCCAGACTAGGCGTATTCAAATTCAACGAGTTCCAATATACACCACGTAACGGATCGGATACCCTGGACATAAAAGTGAATTCGATGTTTGATCTGCCATACGACAGTGAACTGGAATTCAACCTGACGACCAAAGACACGAAACAGACAGGTCCGGGAGCCAAATTTAATCTTTCCAGAAAGAACTTCATGCGTATGGGAGCATCATTGAATCTGGAATTGAAAGGTTCGTATGAATGGCAGACAAGCTCCACAGTTGACGGACGTAGTTCTGTGATGAATTCATACGAACTGGGAGCTGCTCTGTCATTGGATTTTCCACGTCTTATCCTTCCATGGATAAAAAACAGGATAGATCCGTTCCGTTTCCCTTCAAATACCAACTTCAAGGTTTATGCCGAGCAGATTAACCGAGCTCGATATTTCAAGATGTTGTCATTCGGTGGAACCGTATCGTACAGTTTCCAGCCTAAAAGGAGTATAAAGCATTCTGTAACTCCTTTGAATCTGGCATTCAATACGCTGCAAAACAGTACGGATGAATTCAATCAGATAGCTGCACAGAACCCGATGCTGTTCTACAGTTTGAGTGACCAGTTCATCCCGTCGCAATCATATACTCTGACATACGACAACTCATTCCGCAAACGTAAGAACCGCTTGTGGTGGGAAAACTCACTTACCAGTGCAGGTAACGTGACATCACTGATTTATGCAGCTTTCGGACAGAAGTTTACAGAGAAAGACAAGAAACTTCTTGGTACACCATTCGCACAATTCCTGAAATACTCGTCGGAAGTAAGAAATACAATTTGGTTCAACGACATGCATCAGCTGGCATTCAGAGCTATGGGAGGAATAATTTGGTCGTACGGTAATAAGACGATAGCACCATATACGGAACAGTTCTACGTAGGAGGAGCCAACAGCATACGTGCGTTTACCATACGTTCAATAGGTCCGGGAAGATATCGTCCTTCGGAAAACAACACATATTCATACGTCGATCAGACCGGTGATATAAAACTTGAAGCCAATATGGAGTACCGTTTCAGAATATTGTCTAAATTTGCAGGCGGAAACCTGAACGGTGCGGTCTTCCTGGATGCCGGTAACGTATGGCTGCTAAGGGAAGATCCAGCACGACCGGATGCACAATTCACATTCAATCATTTCTTCGACAGTATAGCCCTAGGTACAGGTGCCGGAATAAGATATGACCTTGACTTTCTGGTTCTACGCTTAGATCTAGGTATTGCCCTCCACGTGCCATACGATACAGGGAAGAAGGGATATTATAATATTCCACGATTTAAAGACGGAATGGGACTGCATTTTGCAATAGGTTATCCGTTCTAAAAAATAAATGACTAAAATTTAAGACCATGACAAGAACTTTCATCACTATAATGATTGCCATCTTCATGACGGCATGTGCAGGAAACAGCAAATCAGAAAAAAAGATAAATATGGAAAATGTAAAGGAAACATTAGTATGCCTGGAAACTACTATGGGCAACATCACAGTGAAGCTGTATGACGAGACTCCAAAACACAAGGAAAACTTTATCAAACTGGTGAAAGAAGGTACATACGACAGTACACTGTTTCATCGTGTCATAAAGGATTTTATGATTCAGGCAGGCGATCCGCTTAGTAAAAATGCTACTGACACAACAACACTGGGAAGCGGTGATGTAGGCTACACTATCCCTGCAGAATTCAACAAAAACCTTTTCCACAAAAGAGGCGCCCTTGCAGCAGCACGTCAAGGCGATGAAGTGAACCCGGAAAGAGAATCATCAGGATGCCAGTTCTATATAGTGACAGGAAGAAAATTCAGCGAGGCACAAATGATAAATATGGAAAACCATATGAACGAAGCCCGTCTGGAAGAAGTCTTCAATAATCTGGCACGCAAACACATGAAAGAAATATACAAGATGCGTAAAGCAGGCGATACTGAAGGGTTGCTTGAACTTCAGGACTCTCTCGAATCGCAAGCACGCAACATCGTTGATAAAGAACCTGCACTGAGATATACCAAAGAACAGAAACAGGCTTATACCACAATAGGCGGTGCACCTCATCTGGACGGAGCATATACTGTATTCGGTGAAGTCGTTGACGGAATGGATGTTGTAGAAAAGATTGAGCAGGTAGGAACAAACCGTGCCGACCGTCCGAAAGTAGATATCCGTATCCTTAAAGCTACAGTGATTAATTAAACAGACATGATAACTGTAAACCGTCATATACTTGAAAATGGACTACGCATTGTACACAGTGAAGATACCACCACACAAATGGTGGCACTGAACCTGCTGTACGATGTGGGAGCAAGAGACGAACACCCTGAACATACGGGGTTTGCTCATCTGTTTGAACATCTTATGTTCGGAGGTTCAATAAATATTCCTGATTACGACACTCCTGTACAGAATGCCGGAGGGGAGAACAATGCGTGGACCAACAACGATATAACCAACTATTATATTACTCTGCCTTGCAACAATGCGGAAATAGGTTTCTGGCTGGAAAGCGACAGAATGCTGTCGCTTGACTTCAATGAAAAAAGCCTTGAGATACAAAAGAATGTGGTGACAGAGGAGTTCAAACAAAGAAACCTGAACCAGCCTTATGGTGATGTGTCGCACATTCTGAGGGAGATGGCATACAAGACACACCCCTACCGCTGGCCTACAATAGGAAAAGAAATAAGCCATATAATGAATGCTACACTGGAAGAGGTGAAAGACTTCTTCTATAGCTTCTATGCACCAAATAATGCAATACTGGCAGTCAGCGGAAATATCACATTCGAAGAGACAAAACGTCTTGCTGCAAAATGGTTCGGTGATATCCCTGCCAGAGACATCAAACCTAGAGAACTGCCACAGGAAGAGCCTCAGACAGAAGAACATCGCGTCACTGTATTCCGTGATGTTCCGGTGGATACACTCTACATGGCTTTCCATATCTGCGGAAGAAGAGACAGCAGTTATCATACATTCGACATCATGTCTGACATTCTTTGTAACGGACGTTCGTCACGTCTCATTCAAAGACTGGTAATTGAAAAGAAAATATTCAGTTCCATAGATGCATATATTTCCGGAAGCATAGACAGCGGACTTTTCCATATAACTGGAAAGCCATGTGACGGCATCAGTCTGGAAGAAGCGGAGAAAGCCGTTTGGGAAGAGCTTGAGGATCTGAAAAATCATCCCGTAGAGGAATTAGAGTTGGAGAAAGTAAAAAACAGATACGAGAGCGAGCAGATTTTCAGCAATATAAATTATCTGAACGTAGCAACAAATCTGGCTTTTTTTGAACTTATAGGCAAAGCGGAAGACATCAATGATGAAGTAAGGAAGTACCGTTCCGTATCGTCCGAACAAATAACCGAGATGGCAAGAAAGTGCTTCATCAAGACAAACAGCAACATTTTATATTACAAAAAAGCATCAGACGAAATAGAATGAAACAACACTACCGTACCCTTCTGGCACTGGGAATCCCTATAGTTATCGGACAAATAGGAGTTATAATACTGGGATTTGCCGATACACTGATGATTGGTCATCACAGCACTACAGAACTGGCTGCAGCAAGTTTTGTCAATAATATGTTCAACCTGGCAATAATCTTCAGTACAGGTTTTTCGTACGGGCTTACTCCTATTGTGGGTAGCCTGTTCGGACGCGGCATGCGCAGTGACGTAGGCCGTGCATTAAAGAACAGTCTTGCAGCCAATACACTGCTTGCCGTACTTGTGTGTGGAGTTATGGCATGTGTTTATGCAGCCATTCCACGAATGGGACAACCGGAAGAACTGATTCCGTACATCCGCCCATATTTCCTGATTCTGCTTGCCTCAATACCTTTTGTATTATGGTTCAACGGTTTCAAACAATTTGCCGATGGAATAACAGATACCAAGGTTTCGATGTGGATTCTTTTAGGTGGAAATGTACTTAATATCATAGGTAACTATATCCTTATATACGGTAAACTAGGATTCCCTGAAATGGGACTTTCAGGAGCCGGTATTTCTACTCTCACATCAAGAATTCTGATGGTAATAGCTTTCGTCACGCTGTTCTTCATGACCGACCGCTACAAAGAGTTCAAGGAAGGATTCAAACGCGGAAGAATAAATAAAGCGGAATTTGCCCACCTTAATAAACTGGGATGGCCTATAGCCGGACAGATGGGAATGGAAACAGCATCATTCAGCCTCAGCGCCATCATGATAGGATGGTTGGGAAGCATGGAGCTGGCATCCTATCAGATTATGATGGCCGTATCGCAAGTATGCTTCATGATGTATTATGGCATGGGAGCTGCGGTTTCAGTAAGGATAAGTAATTTCCACGGACAAGGAGATATGGAAAACGTACGCCGTACGGCAAATCACGGTTTCCACATTATACTGGTAATGTTACTTATGACCGGTATCCCTATATTTTTATTAAGGGAACACATCGGAGGCTGGTTTACAGACAGTGAAGAAGTTAGCCAGATGGTAGCAAGCGTCATTTACCCGTTCCTGCTCTACCAGTTTGGAGATGCACTACAGATAAACTTCGCAAATTCATTGCGTGGTATAGCAGATGTAAAACCTATGCTCCTGTATGCATTCATAGCCTACTTCGTAATCTCTCTGCCTGCCGGATATATTTTCGGTTTTGTTCTAGATGGAGGACTAACAGGAGTATGGATGGCATTTCCTTTCGGACTGACCAGCGCAGGCATCATGTACTGGCTACGTTTCAGGGAAAAAACTACGATTGCTTAATAGTTGTTAGTTGTTGGTTATTTGTTTTTAGTTTCCAGCCGCATGACTCTAACAACTAACAACTGAAAACTCATAACTTTTAATTATTAATTCTTAATTACCTCATGTTTTCCACCAAGACCAAACTGGCATTCGGATATATCATCCTGATTATCCTACTCTTAGGAGCTATAGGATATGTATATAAGCAGATGAACCTCCTTACGCAACCTACCGGACTGGAGGAAAGCATTTATAACCGCCGCCGTACGACACACAATATCATAAGCTGGTTATACGAGACTGAAGTTATAGGTCAGGCACTCCGTACTGGAAGTTCGGATGAAATATGGCTCTACACCAAAGCCATGAAAAGAGTACATCTTTCGCTTGACACTCTTAGAAACCAGCTAACCGACACTGTACAACAGGCACGTATTGACACTGTAAACATGCTCTTGCGCGACAAGGAGCGTAACATGCTGGCTGTGTTGGATGCCATGAGCACTACTCCCACCGACATTATCTACAGAAAGCAACTTGACAGCCTTCTGCACGAACATGATTCTCTCATTACAGAAAGTCATGTACGCCGTCGTGTGGTGACACATCACAACACATATACCATTCATCATGAGCCTAAAAGTTTCTTCCGACGCCTGGCAGATGTTTTCTCTCCCGGTAAAGCAGACTCTACGGAAGTGAGCAATGTAGTTGAGGAAGTATTCACCGACACAATTGATCAGGTATTCAGTCCGATAGACACCATTGCATCAATGCTGTCCGGAATACAAGACAAGGTATTCCAAACACGTCAGGATGAGCTTCGCACTCTAAGTTACAGAATAAACCGTCTGAAAATAGCAGGAAGCCACCTAAGCCGACGTGTAAACCAACTGCTTGAAAGCATAGAACAAGACGAACAGGAAGCCTTGGCAGCACGTATGTATCACGAACAGTCCATACGCCGCGATGCAGCTCTGGCAATGGCAGGCATATCCGTTGCTGCAATAATACTCGTTCTGGTATTCTTCACGATAATATGGAGAGACCTGACACGCAGCAATCACTATAGGAATGAATTGGAAAAGGCACGCGACTATGCCGAAAACCTGCTTATGGCACGCGAGAAACTGATGCTCACCATTACACACGACATAAAGGCTCCTGCAGGCTCGATAATAGGATATACAGACCTGCTGGAACGTCTTATAACAGACAAACGGCAGACATTCTATCTTAACAGTATGAAGAACTCTGCCCAACACCTTCTGGCCCTCGTTACGTCATTACTTGACTATCACCGCCTTGAAGCCGGAAAGATGGATCTTAATCCGGTAGCGTTCCGTCCATACAGACTGATGGAAGATATATACAACAGTTTCCTTCCACTGGCTGAGAAGAAAGGAATCACACTGTCATACGTTCCTGATTTACAGCAAGACCTTACACTTGAAGGTGATCCTTTCCGCATAAGACAAATAGTGGAAAACCTGTTGTCGAATGCCCTAAAATTCACAAACGAAGGCAGTATCACTTTAAAGGTTTCATATTCAGGTGTACGCCTGACATTCAGCGTAGAAGATACCGGCTGCGGTATGAGCAAGGCCGAGCAGGAAAAGATATTCACCGAGTTCACACGTCTGCCAGGAGCACAGGGACAGGAAGGATTCGGATTGGGACTTTCAATTACCCGCAAATTAGTTGAACTCCAGGACGGAGAAATAAATGTAGAGAGTACACCGGGACATGGCAGCTGTTTCAGTGTAATAATTCCATTGCCATCATACGTTCACGAAAAGCCGGCAGAAGAAAAAGAAATTGAAAATCCTGTATCATTCATCTCTGGAATACGTATTCTCATAATAGACGATGACCGCATCCAGCTTGGTCTGACACGTGACATGCTGTTAAGTCTTACCAACACAAGCAAGGATGCAATGCCTGATATTGTATGCTGTCAGCATCCGGAAGAAGTATTCGAACATATCAGAAAAGAGAAATTTGACCTTCTTTTCACAGATATCCAGATGCCTGCCATGGATGGTTTCAATCTTCTGGAAGCGATACGCGCACTTTCTTGCGAGCAAGCCAAGAACATCCCTGTAGTGGCAATCACCGCACGTGCCATTCCGGATGATGAAGGTTTCCGTGCAAGAGGTTTTGCAGCCGTACTACGCAAGCCATTCAGCCGCAAAGATATCATTAACGCAATAAGTCTGGCACTAAACAAGAGATCTATTGATACGTCAGAAATCAGTGATTCAACGAAGGAGTCTGTTTTACCTTCAGACAACATTCAGCCATCTGAAGAAAGTATTACAGAAAATTCTTCCAGACAAACAACGTTCAATTTTTCACGTCTTACAGAATTTTCTATGGACGATGAAGAAGCCGCACGCTGCATACTCAATACGTTTGCCGAAGAGACACGTAAAAATATCATCAAGATGAATGAAGCCATTGACAAAGGAGACACCACAGAAATATGTGCCATAGCACATAAGATGCTCCCTACATTTATTATGATAGAAGCACGCGAAGCAATCCCTGCACTCCAATGGCTTGACGAACATAAAAATAAAGGCACAGACCCTGCTACAGCAGAGGCCCATGCCCATACAGTGATACGTATTGCACAAGAGGCAATAGAGGTTATACAATCAGAAAGTAAATAATAAATTCTATCTGATTATTTTCTTCTACATTCCGATTCGTTCATATAAAGATATGACTTTTCATATCCCCCGAAGTCAACAACGATTTTCTCCAATACAACCGCAGGATCATGTGGCATAAAATCAAGCACATACATTCCATCATCCGATGCAGGGAGAGACAATGTCACTTCATTCTCCACTACCCTACGGGCCACTGTCGGATAATATATTGTATATATGTTCTCAGGGTTTTCATTTAGATTAGCATTAAAGTTAACCCTTTCTGCTTTTGCCCCTCTGAAACCGATAGAATATTCATGGCGGATGAAAGCAAGGAAGGATTTTAGTATACCTATACTTAATTTATTCTTGAAGAATTCTTTTAATTATTACGATGTAAATAAGTATAAATATGTTATATAGCATTTTACTACATCTATTGTTACATACTTGATAAAATATATAACATTTATCTTCTTTTCTATTACATCTAGAAAACAATTGGTAACGTCTGAAATTTTATCTTATTGATTAATACGTACCTTTGTATTGTCGATAACAATTGTTTTACTTTAATATACTAAGTATGAAAAACGGTTCAATTTAAGTATATAAAAAAATTGTTATTAGGTTACTTATTACCTATATATTAATTAATAGAAGAAGTGATATTAATTTATAAAACTTAATACTTAATGTTTAATTTAATTATTTCAATCATGAAAAGCACAAGAAATCTGAAACCTTTATGGTTATTGATGTTTTTTTGCCTGATACCTTTTTGGGCAACAGCACAGACCGTAACTATTAGTGGTAATGTTAAGGACTCGGCAGGTGTACCGGTAATCGGTGCCAGCGTGCTAGAAAAAGGTACTACCAATGGTATTATCACCGACTTTGACGGAAACTTCACTTTATCTGTAGAAAACAATTCTACACTCGTTATCTCTTTTGTCGGATATAAGACACAAGAAATAATTGTAAATGGTCAGACTTCGTTCAATGTAATATTAAAAGAAGATACAGAAGTATTGGAAGAAGTTGTAGTCGTTGGCTATGGTGTTCAAAAGAAGAAACTTGTAACAGGTGCTACAGTGCAAGTTAAAGGAGATGACTTACAGAAGTTAAACACTGTAAGTGCTTTAGGTGCATTGCAGAGCCAGAGTCCTGGTGTTAACATAACACAAAGTTCAGGTATGCCTGGAGAAGGATACAAGGTTAATATCCGTGGTATGGGTACTATTGGCTCTTCAGCACCTCTATATGTTATTGATGGTGTGGCAGGTGGAGACATCAATATGCTTAACCCATCAGATATTGAATCTATTGATGTATTAAAAGATGCCGCTTCGGCTGCAATCTATGGTGCCCGTGCAGCAAACGGTGTAATCCTTGTCACAACCAAACAAGGTAAAACAGGAAAAGTGCGCGTATCTTATGACGGATATTATGGTGTACAGCAGATAGCCAAGAAACCGGAATTATTGAATGCCAAGCAGTATATGGAGATAATGGATAGAAAAGACGGCGCATACGATTGGGAAAGCTTACTTCCGTCATACCTTTATGATTCTATTATGGACGGTTCATGGAACGGAACAAATTGGCTGGATGAAGCCACAAACAATAATGCACCCACCCAGAACCATGCATTCAATATTACAGGTGGAAATGAATTCTCTAAATTCTCATTAGGTTTGTCATATACTTCTCAGGAAGGAACCATTGGTAAACCCGTTGAACCTAACTATGAACGTTATACATCTCGTCTAAATTCAGAACATGTAATTTTGAAGAACAATGATTTTGATGTTATCAAGTTCGGAGAAAACATGACCTACAGCTATACAGAAAGATCAGGTATAGGAATTGGTAATATATATTGGAACGACGTCCATAACTTCCTTGTAGCAAATCCTTTGATGCCTGTTTACGACAGCGAAGGCAATTATTATGACCAGGACGACAAAGTAGCAGAAGGTTGGGGGTTTGAACCTAATGCTGCCAACCCTATTGCTTCGATGGTTTATCAAAGAGGTAAAAACCTTACAAGGAATCATGCTTTCCGTGGAAACTTCTATTTGGAAATACAGCCAATAAAGAATTTAAAATATAAAACCAGCTTTGGCTATCGTTTCAATTCATCAAGTTACAGATCTTATACAGACAAGTTCAATTTATCTGCAGCTACAATAAATACAAACGATAAAGTAACACAAACTCAGAGCATGGATTTAGCATGGACATGGGAAAATACTTTAAGCTATAGCCTGAAAAAGAACTATCATGCTTTTGATGCCGTTATCGGTCAGTCAATGGAAAAATGGGGTATAGGAGAAAATGTTTCTGCTACAAATGCAAACTCATTGTTCCCAGGACTGTTTGACTACGCTTATTTGAGCAATACACAAGGTATTAATTCAAGTTTGACAACTGTCAGCGGAGCACCTCAGACAGCAGGTCGTCTAGCTTCTTTCTTCGGTAGAGTTAACTACAACTATAACGAAAAATATATGTTCTCTGCAACTTTACGTGCCGATGGTTCAGGAAACTTTGCAAGAGGAAACAGATGGGGCGTCTTCCCATCATTCTCAGCAGGTTGGGTAATTACTAATGAATCGTTCATGGAAAGTGTTCAAAACTGGATGGACTTTTTGAAAATCCGTGCCAGCTGGGGTCAGAACGGTAACTCAGACATAACTAACTTCCAGTATCTTTCAACTATTGCTTTTGATGCCCAGAACTCATATGTGTTTGGAACAGATAAAATTACACAAACTACAGGAGCTTATGCAAATATATTGCCAAATAAAGACATCTCATGGGAAACATCAGAACAGTTAGACTTGGGTATTGATGCACGTTTCTTTAATTCCAGACTTGGATTAGCTTTCGATTACTATCACAAAGTAACTAAGGACTGGCTTGTTCAGGCTCCTATCCTTGCCAGCTACGGTACAGGTGCTCCATACATAAATGGTGGTGACATTGTAAACAAAGGTTTTGAAATAGCTTTGAACTGGAATGAAAGAATAAGAGACTTTAATTATGGTATCAATTTCAACCTGTCACACAATAAAAACGAAGTTACAAGAATCGCCAATACAGAAGGCATTATCCACGGTCCTAGCGATGTGCTTACAGCTATGAGTGGCGGTGAAATTTACAGAGCCGAAGTCGGTTATCCAATAGGATATTTCTGGGGATATAAAACTGCAGGAGTATTCCAGAACCAGGCACAAGTAGATGCTACAAAAGCTAAATTATCAACAGCTGCTCCAGGTGAACTTATATTTGTTGATGTAAACGGTGACGGAGAAATATCAGAGGCTGATAAAACTATGTTAGGTGATCCAAACCCTGATTTCCGTATGGGATTCTCTTTCAACCTCGGTTATAAAGGATGGGATTTGTCTGTTACAACTAACGGTGCTTTCGGACAGCAAGTTGTAAAATCATACCGTCAATATTTGGGTGAAACAAAACAGAACTTTACAACAGATGTTTACGAATGCTGGAATGGTGAAGGCACATCAAACACTATGCCGTCTATCTACAAGATGGAAAGTAGCGAAAGCTGGAAAAACTTCTCTGACATTTTCGTTGAAGATGCCAGCTATCTGAGAATACAGAACATCACATTAGGATATGATTTCAAGAAATTGTTCCCTAAAATGCCTCTTGAACAAGCCAGAATATATTTGTCTGTTCTTAATGCTTACACATTCACAGGTTATTCTGGTATGGATCCGGAAGTTGGTGCAAGCGGTAACGATTCTTATAGCTGGGCTTCAGGTATAGATTTAGGTTTCTATCCAAGTCCTCGTACATATATGGTTGGTGTAAATCTTAAATTTTAAATAGTATAGTCATGAAACTAAAATATATATACGCAGCAATTTTTGCAGCACTTACATTAAACAGTTGTGAAAACTTTCTCGATACTGAGAATTACACACAGAAAACTACAAGTAACTTCCCTAAAACATCTGAGGATATCAGTATGATGTTGTCAGGTTTGTATTCAACATTGAATCATCAAAACAGACAGCACACTGTCAATATATACTATGTGGCAGGAGCAGCTTCAGACGAATTATTCGGCGGTGGCGGTTCTGCAGATAAAGCATTCCAAATGACAGACAAGCTTTTAAATGTAGGAGTTGATGCATTCCAATCATTCTGGGAAGAAAATTATAAGGGAATATATCGTGCAAACATGATACTTGAATACGTTGGCAATGTAACTGATTGGGTTGACGAAGCAACGAAAAATCAGGCTATCGGCGAAGCCAAGTTCATGAGAGCCTTGCTTTATTTCCAGATGGCACAAATGTTTGGCGAAGTTCCGATGCCGTTAACTTCTGAGGCGCAAAACCTGCCAAAATCTTCTGCCGAAGAAATATATGCCCAAATAACTACAGATTTGAAAGAATGTATTGAAAGCATGCCTGACAAGAAATATTCTCCTGATTTCTCCGGTCATGCAACAAAATATGTAGCAGAAGCTTATATGGCAAGGGTATTCTTATTCTACACTGGTTACTATAAGAAAGATACATTACCTTTGGCTGATGGTGGAAGTGTTACAAAAGATGAAGTTATAAGCTGGCTGGAAGATTGCAAGGACAACGGTGGTTATGGTCTTGTAAATGATTATAGGGAATTATGGCCATATACTAATCCTTATACTATAAATGACTATTCTTATACAAAGGGGCAAAATGCAATTGACGGTACAAAACTGGCATGGGAAACGGATGTGAATAATGAAGTGCTTTTCGCTACTAAATATAACGTATATGGTTCATGGGATGATGTAAGTCTTTCAAACATGTTTCCACTTTTCTATGGTCTCAGAAATCAGGATTACGCCAAGACTTTCCCATTTGGCCAAGGTTGGGGATGTGGAACTGTAAACTCGGTATTATTTAATGACTGGTTGGCAGACGAGCCTAACGACCCAAGACGTAATGCTTCTATCTTAGATGTTAAAGAAGAAGGAATAACATATTCATGGGACGGTAATGACCAAATGGAATATACAGGATATTTCCAGAAGAAATATATGAATATAAATGCTAAAGCATCTGATGGTTCACTTGTGGTATATTCATATTTAATGTATGGTGCACAAAACAATATGCAGCTAGGTCAGACTCAGGATTTGGTAATGATGCGTTATGCCGATGTTCTTTTAATGCACTCTGAATTGACAGAAACAGCAGATGGCTTGAATAAAGTACGTAACAGAGTAGGACTTCCAAGTGTTGACTATTCACTGGACAACATAAAAAAGGAAAGAAGATACGAACTAGCATTCGAAGGTATCCGTTGGTTTGACCTTATGAGATGGGGCGATGTAGAAACTCAGTTGGAAAGACAGATAGGCGTAAAAATCATAAATGCCGGAAAAGAAACTACAATGCAATCATTCGGTGGCGGATTTACCAAGAGATATCAGGAAACTGGTGGTTTCTGGCCAATACCTAAATCTCAGATGGATTTGTCAGGCGGTGTACTAGTTCAGAATAAAGGATGGGGTACTACTGATGCGGAATTCTTAGGCTGGTAAAAAATCTAAATTCAAAATACTTAAAATAAAACCGACATATATCGTAATTAAAAAAATTGATATATGCCGGTTTTTTTATACTCATTAATATAAACAACGAATATGTTACAAATGCTTCCGTATATATTACATACAACACCATTTTTACATCAGATATTATTATTTTGAAGAAATAAAATAATTTACCTTTGTCTCATTCTCAAAACATAATATCAATGAAAAAACATTTATTATCCATGGCATTATTTTTTGCCATATCAGCATCGTATTCACAAGAACTGCCTCATTGGACCAGACAAGGGACAGCCACACAAATAACAGTCAATGACAAGCCCATGCTCCTCCTGGCCGGTGAACTTGGAAACTCCTCGGCTTCATCGCCAGAAGACATTGAGAGTATATTTCCAAGATTAAAACGTATTGGACTGAATACAGTACTTGTACCGGCTTATTGGGATCTTATAGAGCCGGAAGAGGGGAAATTCGACTTCTCACTCATTGACAAGACCATCACTGAAGCAAGGAAACAAGATATGAAAGTCGTTTTCCTATGGTTCGGCGCATGGAAAAACTCCATGAGCTGTTATGCACCGCTATGGTTCAAAAACAATTACAAGAAATATCCACGGTGTTATACCGAAGCCGGAAAGCCACTGGAAATAGCCAGTCCATTTTCAGAAAATGTTTTCGAAGCAGACTCCAAAGCTTTCGTAAAACTGATGAGTCATATAAAGGATTTTGATTCAAAGGAGAATACGGTAATCATGATTCAGGTGGAGAATGAGATAGGTATGCTGGAAAGCGCCAGAGACCACTCAAAGATGGCTGATAAGCTGTTCAAATCTCCGATACCTGAAGAGCTGAAAAAATATCTGAAGAAGAATATCAATACTCTTCACCCATGGCTGAAAGAAAAATGGCAGAAAGCCGGTGGAAAAACGGAAGGCACATGGGAAGATGTCTTCGGAAAAGACATTTTCACTGATGAAATCTTCATGGCATGGCAATATGCCGCATACGTAGAGAAAATGATTCAGAAAGGAAGGGAAGTATATAACCTGCCAATGTATGTCAATGCAGCGATGAACAGCCGTAACAGGAAACCGGGCGAATATCCTTCAGCAGGACAGCTTGCACACCTTATTGATATATGGAAATGTGCAGCTCCAAGCATAGACCTTCTGGCTCCGGACTTGTATGACAAAGGATTTGTGGATTGGGTTGCACAGTACAAACTTCATAACAATCCGCTTTTCATTCCAGAAATAAGACTCGAGCCTAATGATGGGGTGAGAGCATTCTATGTGTTCGGACAGCATGATGCCATAGGCTTCAGTCCTTTCTCAATAGAGGATGCTCCCTACGACGGCAATTACAAACTCACCAAGGCCTATGCCAAACTTGACGAACTTATGCCTCTGATTATAAAATATCAGGGTAAGGAACAGATGAAAGGCATATTATTCGACCAGACGAACAAGGAAAAGAACATAGAATGGGACGGGATTATGCTTTCATGCAAGCATTTCTTCACTCTTCCTTGGGATGCCCGTGCCACTGACGGAAGTGTATGGCCCGAAGGCGGAGGTATCATAATAAAGCTTGACAGTTACGAATATATTGTTGCCGGAAGCGGTATTGTAATAGAATTCAAAAATCCTGATGAATTGAAGGGATTTATACAGAAGAAGCTTGGTGAGGACGGTTTCATTGCTGCCAGTGGTAATACCGCCAATGAAGAAAAATGGTATGCGGAAAAACGTATAGGAATAGGTTCGGTAGATGAGGTCAGTATAGACGAGGAAGGAAATATGAAATATTTGCGCCGGCTTAACGGCGATCAGGATCATCAGGGCCGACACGTCAGAATTGGAGTCGATGACTTCAGTATTTTACACGTGAAACTATACGAATATAGATGAGCGTTCATTTAATTTAAAACGACAGTTCATTTTACATCGAATGAACTGTCGTTTTTTTATCTTGCTATCCAAAGCTCTGGATTAAGCTTTTCTTTCTCCTTTCGTAACTGAAAATGAAGTACTGTATTGCCGTCTGTATCAGTATTTATCTGCCCTATTACATCACGCGTTTTCAACTGGCTTCCTTGTTTCACTATCACTGATTCCAGATTACAATATACGGAGATATAACTTCCGTGACGAACCAGAACATTTGCCAGACCGTTATATTGGAACACAGCAGTAACTTCTCCATCAAATATGGTACGTGCCATCGCACCGGATTTAGCCTTAATGTCTATACCTTTATTATCTAGACGAACATTTTTCAATCCTTCCACCTGATACTGACCGTAACGACCGACAATTACATATGGACCTGTAACCGGTATAGGAAGTCTTCCTTTATTGCGTTCGAATGTTCCTGATAATTTACGGTCCGAATCATCAACTTTATAGACGTCCATCTGTTCCTTTTCTTTCTTGACACTTTCACCTGCAGGCTGTTTTTTAGTCTGTGCTTGTTTACGCCTGCGTTCCTCCTCTGCCCTTTTACGTGCCGCTTCTATTTCTATAGCAATCAGACGGTCTATTTCCGCATTAAGCCTGTTTGCAGCCTTACGTTGTTTGTCCAACTCACTTCGCAGTTGTATCTGCTTTTTTTGCATAGATGCAAGCAGTTTCTTTCTGTCAGCCTCTTGAGTTTCAAGTTTCTTTTTCTCGGCTTCCTGATGTTTAAGCAAGGCAATCTTTGCCTGATAGGTTTCTTCGGTCACCTTCTTCTTCTCCTGAATCTCAGACATTTTCGCCTTTATTTCCTCACCTTTAAGACGCTGGAAGTTGGCATACTGTCTCACATAGCGCAAGCGCCGGTACATCTGACTCAGATTATCTGCAGAGAAAATGAACATAAGTTTTTCCTGTATAGAGCTGTTACGATGAAGATATTTGAGGGATTTTTCATAACCGGCACGTTTACGTTCCAAATCTCCATCCAATACTTTCATCTCACTTTCCAGACGGTTTATTTCCTGCTGAATGCTATTTACATCACTCTGTATAGCTGATAGATAGCGGCGTCTTTCGGCAATCTGTCCGCTTATAAGAGCCAGATTGTCCAACTGGCTTTTAACGTCCTTCCCTGCCGACTGCAAAAGTGTTTCAGATTCGTTTATGCGCTGATGAAGTTCATTACGTTCCTTCTCCAACTGCCTTATCTTGGGAGTTGACTGTGCACAAACAAACTGTACAAGTTGTATGCAAATAAATAGTAATATGTACCTTGACGAAATATACATCTTTGCTTACTGTTTTATAAATAGTTTCAACAGTTCCTGTACTGACATTTTTCTATATTTTGATGATAGTTCAGTCTTGGAATCCCAATTGGAATCTGTATTGACACGGGATAATTTCATATCCAATGAATACTTCTTGTCAGTTCCTTCGGACATCATCTCTATAGACTGAGGGAATACGTCATTTCCCAACATGGTGAAATCCGCATAACGGCAATGAAGCGAATAGGGCAAGTCTTTAAGCGCTATGACCGTCTCTTCCAGACGACCGTCTGTGGCAGACGTAAAGAAACTGTACCCTATACGCTTTGTTCCTTTCACCTGCAATCGAGCCCTGTCTGCATAAGGAGACAAAGTAAATCCGGAAGCATCAGCCACTGAAAGCTTATCTTTTCCGGGAATAAATATTTCATTCAATATTAAAGACTGGAGAATATTAAAATCCAGTTCAGTATTCAGAAGACTGCTTATTTCGGCAAAACCTAACTTAACATAACGCTTGTTCATCCTGTCAACTGCCATGATTTTATCAGGAGTTATGTCTATACGTGCCACTTCTATACCCAATATAGGAGCCACACTGAAACGTATTATCTCACCACGACGCACACGCATATTTGCATTAACACTCATAGGCGAGGATGAGCCTACATTCAACTCTATACGGGCACGGGCGGTCAGATTATCACGTGATGGAGTCCACTCTATCACCTTTTCCATATATTCAGTTCCGGAAAGACCACCAATCGTAGTATTACGCAATGTATTCCTGGAAGTTGAACACGATGTCAGGATTAATACAAGCAGAACTATGTAGCTGATTTGTTTCATAAAAGCACTATTATTCAATGTATTTACGCAGGGCTATTTTCTGTTTCAGTCTTTTTATCTCTTTTTCGGGACGTGGAGTTGCACCCTCTTCCTTAGAATCATCAATAGTTAAAGCTTTCTTCCACAACTCCAGGGCCTTTTCCTTCTCTCCCAATTTAAAATATATGTCACCGCAATGCTCTACTATTACCTGACTGCTGTCGCCACCGTTTTTCATCGCCTGTTCTATATATATGCGTGCTTCAGTAAATTTACCTTTTTCAAACAGTATCCATGCATACGTATCCAGATAAGTAGAGTTTTCAGGCTCAGCTTTAACAGTCAAGAAACTCATCTCCTCAGCCTTATCCAGATTTGTACGTTCTACAGAAAGATAGTAGGCATAATTGTTAAGTGTATTGATATTATTAGGATTATATACCAAAGAAGAGTCGTATGCAGCATAAGCCTCAGCCTTCATTTCACGCGAATGATATAAATCGCCCAGTATGGAATAAAAATCCGAAGCTATATTCTTATCACTCTTTTCGTTTATCTGCTGTACTCCTTTTTTGAACACTTCAAGAGCCTTTTCTGTCTGGTCTTTCTGATAATGCGCCAAACCCAGATAGTAATAAAACTCCATAGCGTCAGGATTATATACCAATGCCGGAGTCGCCACACGTATAACTTCATCAAGATTGTTATCCGCTATGGCATAACTTAGCAATTGAAGTCTGGCTGGTTTATTTTCAGGATCAAGTTCCAGTACCTTATTCAATACAGGAACTGATTCTTTTTCCATTTTCTTTGTTATAAGATACTGTGCATAAAGCATCGGCACATCGGCATTCGGCTGTTTTCCAGTCAGTATTGTCTCAAAAAGGCTTATGATTTTTGTACTGTCCTTATCTGTCTGTTCCGATTTTACTATAAGCTGACGCATAAAGTCAAGCTTGAGTTTTGTATCTACATTCTCATTGACCAGAATTGAATCAAGCTGAATGTTATACAAGCTGTCCTGACCGGTTTTCTGATAATATGAAGCCAGAGAAACCATGGCAGGCGCATAATCAGGTTCTTCTTTAAGAATATCCTGATATACTTTCAGGGCCTCTTCATTGCGTCCGTTGCTGAGATAAACATCTCCAAGCACCGTACGATAACGCATATCGTATGGATATTCGTCCACCAACGACTGTATTTCCATAAATGCCTTATCCATATTGTCCAACTGGAGATATGCACGGAATTTCTCCATACTTATCTGCTCTGATTTTCCGTCAAGTTCTTCTATGCGGTCAAGTGTAGAGACAAGGCTGTCATAACTCTTGGTTCTGTTATATAAGTCTGCCAGTGAAAGCAACGGTTCCAGACGTGACGGAAATATCTGTGCCATATCCTCATATACAGATATAGCTTTAAGCCAGTTTTGCTTTGACTGGTAATATGAAGCCAATGTCTGCTTATACCAAAAATTGGTATCATCCGAACGAGACGCCTGTTTCAAAGCTTCTTCTCCTTTGGCCTCCTGTCCAAGGAACATATAGAACTGTGATATTTCATACAAAACGGCAGCCGACTGCGGATATATGTCCAGACAATGGGTATATAGCTGAAAAGCAGCATCGTATTCCCCCTTCTGTTTCATACGGACAGCTTCCAGAAAATAATAGTCAAACTTTCGGCGTTGTTCGTATGTCAAAGGATCTTTCAATTCAGACGATACCTTATTAGCGCGCTGTTTTCTCTGATTTAATGTTCCACATGACGAAAGCAACGGCAATATAAGAATTAATAAATAAATGTACTTCATTGTTTTTATATTATTATTTCTTTCCGCTGTGACCGAATCCTCCTGCTCCACGCTCGGTTTCATCAAGCGTATCTGTCTCTTCCCATTCAGCCTGTTCATGACGTGCTATGACCATTTGAGCCACACGCTCTCCGTCTTCTATTACAAAAGGTTCGTTAGACAGATTTACAAGTATTATACATATTTCACCCCTGTAATCGGCATCAATAGTGCCCGGGCTGTTCAATACCGTTATACCTTTCTTTATTGCAAGTCCGCTACGTGGGCGCACCTGTGCCTCATATCCTTCAGGCAGAGCTATATAAAGACCTGTCGGAACAAGACAACGCTGAAGAGGTTGGAGTGTTATTGGAGTATCTATATTGGCACGAAGGTCAAGACCTGCCGAAAGAGGTGTTGCATACTGTGGCAACGGATGTTTTGACTTATTGATAATTTTAATTTTCATACGAGTAATATTTTTACGTCACAAAGTAAATAGAAATATTTTATTTCTCAAAATCAAACGGCAGGCAGGCTGTTCCCGTTAATTTTTCTATACAAATCAAGAGCATATACATCTGTCATTCCGGAAATATAGTCCAATACCGCTATTATTCTTCCGTAAAGCGTAGGAGCAGAAATGTCATACTGGGTAGATACCCTGTTTATCAACAGCTGAGAATATGCCTTTTCAGGGTAGCGTACGGCTTCTATCATCAAATCGGTAAGTGTGGATATCACCTGATAACCTGCCAATTCTATGTCAACCACATCTTTAGAGCAATATATACGCTTGAATGCAGTTTCCGAACATGTTTCGTATGCCTTTCTGACATGTTCGTCAAGATGACTTATCAACGGGCCTGTAAAAGTACCGTCCAATATGCTTTCTTCATTTTCTACGAACACACGTGTACACTCCTTTACCAATATTCCTATAGCCGTACTTCTAAGATATGCTATCTGTTCGTTCGTATCAGTCACCATAGAACATATCATGTCTGTGCGTTCAAGCCTTTCTTTGCTCAGAAAACCTCTATACAGCTGTTTTGTTTCTTCGGTTGTCAGGATTTTAAGCTTATGCGCATCCTCTATATCCATCATCTGATAACAAATGTCATCGGCAGCCTCAACAAGATACACTAAAGGATAGCGCGCATATCTCACCGGTTCTCCGTCTTTGCTAAGTCTTATAATACCTAATTCATCAGCTATCTTCTTGAAATATTCTTCTTCTGTGATAAAGAAGCCGAATTTCTGTTTCTTTCCCGCCAGAACTGAAGAATAGGGATATTTTACAATCGAGGCCAGAGTGGAATATGTCATTACGAATCCTCCCTGACGACGCCCCTTAAACTGATGCGTAAGCAAACGGAAAGCATTGGCATTTCCCTCAAAATGTATGATATCGTTCCATTCTTCAGGAGTAAGCATGTCTTTCAATATCTGTCCTTTTCCTTCCGAAAAATAAGTTCCGATAGCTTTTTCACCAGAATGTCCGAAAGGAGGATTACCAAGGTCATGGGCAAGACACGCAGCCGACACTATTGCTCCTATCTCACTAAGATGAGTATTTGCCAGTTCAGGATGTTTTTCAAGAAGTCTTTGAGATACCTCATTCCCCAACGAGCGTCCCACGCACGACACTTCCAGGCTATGGGTAAGACGGTTATGAACGAAAATGCTTCCCGGTAGCGGGAAAACCTGAGTTTTATTCTGCAATCGGCGGAAAGGAGCCGAAAACACCAGTCTGTCATAGTCACGCTGGAACTCGGTTCTGTCATCCTTACGCAATTCGTGAAGATGTTCCAGACCGAAACGTTTATTTGATATAAGTTGTTGCCAATTCATGTACATTTGTATTAACTATGCAAATATATAGTTTTGTTTCCCAATATTCAACTTTTTGATAATCAATAAGACTTACACACAAAAAGGGCAGAGATAGAAACCTCTGCCCTTACATATATTATAATTCATTTTAAAATTATCTGACAATCGGATTTGCTCCTGATGTTAAGTTCAATGCTTCAGGATGCTCTTTAATATAAGATTCGATATGACGCACACGCTTTTCTTCCAGAATTTCATCTACCGCTATAAGTATTCCTGTTTCCTCCACATCGCCAAAACCGTAATTGATGGCTGTACCGAACATACGCATTGTAGGTGACAGACTCATATAAGCATTAACCAAAGGAGGTATGTTATATCCTAACTTACGTACTTCAGTATTAAGAATCTTATAATCTTCCTTGAACGTATCGCAGCAGAACAGTTTTTCAAGTACTTTCTCGTCAGTCTCTATTTTAAGAGGTTGTTCCGGCAAAATAAGTCCGTCGGGATCATTAAAATGTTTGTTCAGGAAATAAAGTATCATGTCACGACCAAATCTGTTATAACTTGGATACATTGTCATCTTACCGAAAAAATATTTCATTTTAGGATTTATAACTGTAAGTGCTCCAAGTCCGTCCCATAAATTGTCAAGGGCAA
Source organism: Bacteroides sp. ET336 (assembly GCF_024733815.1). Taxonomy (NCBI): domain Bacteria; kingdom Pseudomonadati; phylum Bacteroidota; class Bacteroidia; order Bacteroidales; family Bacteroidaceae; genus Bacteroides; species Bacteroides sp. ET336. Next base: position 76,998 of record NZ_JANRHK010000009.1, on the reverse strand, counting down.
ACAATCCCTTAGAACCGGCACGGCTAGACTGATATTCCAAAGTTACAAATGAACGTCCTAGTTCAACAGTGTATGGCATGTATTCTTTAAGGAATTTTTCTGAAAAGTTGAACATGTGGGCAGTTGCTAATACAGGCTTGCCATGTTCGTCGAATTCCACCTCATCTCCAAACAGATAACGATAACCACCAAGTATCTCTTCGGCATCAGGATTCCATACAACCAGCTGTTTGTAAGGATTTTCCATCAAGTCATATTCGTCAAGGTCAAGCGATTTACCGGTACCTCCACCCGCCTCACGGAAAGCTATCTCGCGAAGACGACCAATTTCTTTAAGGACATTAGGAGAGTCTTTCCATGTAACAATATATATTTCATTGTTACTTTTATTGGTAAATCTCAATCGTTTTTCTTCTGTCAATTCCGATTTAAGGACTTCCTTGTCAATCGGAGCAATAATATCTTCCATATATCTTCTTGTTTATTTTCTTCTTTTCTATAACTTGTAAACAAGTTCGCGGACATAAGCTGCCCATGCTGCCTGAGAGCGCGATTTATCGAATGTCTGCCAAGGTATAGGCTTTCCAATAGTAATCTTAAACGTCTTATGTCTGTTCTTATACATCTCGTCAGCAAGATACAGCATGGCAATATTGAATTTTATGCCAAAAAATTTGCACAAATTTGCCAAATTATAAAAGAAATCGGAGTTTCTTCCCTCAAAATGAATAGGTACGACATCTCTCTGAGTTTCTACACTCTTCGCTATAAAAGTTTTCTTCCATTCCAGATCCCTTATTACGCCATTACGTCGTCTGGAACACAAACCGGCAGGAAACATAATGATATGCTGATCGGAACGAAACCCCGCTTCTACCATACGCGGAAAACCCCTTGACTGGGAACCTGTTTTATTAATCGGAATACAAAGCGGAGCAAGTCCGTGCAGATTCATCAAAAGGTCATTTACAAGGTATTTTATTTTTCCATCATAGTGTTTGCCAAGAACATAGCCGAGAGCAATACCGTCCTGACCTCCCAAAGGATGATTGGAAACGAATGTACATAATCTGTCGTCAGGCAGGTTTTCCAGTCCTTCAACCTCAAGCTTTATGTCAAGATAGTCCATACATGCTTCCAGAAAATCCACTCCTTTCTTATCAGACACGCTTGACAGGAATGCATTTATCTCATCCTGATGAACTATGCGTTTAAGATAAGAAACAACAAAACGAGGAACACGACGAGCTTTGCTGCCCGCTTTTTCCTTTAATATTTTATCAATATCAATCAGAAAAACTGAACCGTCTGACATATTAATTCTTGTTTTTTTGAAGTTATACAGCGCAAAAATAGTGTATCTTTTGCAAAAAGTTACACTTTCAACGGAAAATTATACAATAATACGCTAAAAAAGATGTAATAATATATTTTAGGGAAGGAATTTTACAATTGGTTTAAATATTCTTTTTTATGCTACGAGGAGTAGTATTATTACAGAAGTAAGTTAATAAACAGGTGCCGACAATCGTCGGCAGAGCGTATCATAATGGTCAGCAATGCATACCACGATGGTCAGCAGCATTACCGTCCATCGTCAGCACCACCCCAAAAGGCACTGGTTTCTCCTCGATACACTAAATTTGAGTAACACTAATAATCCAAACAAAAAACTAATGCCAAATTCATATTTTCTTACCATACCTGTTGATAACTTTTAGAAAGATTTTCCGTTTTCGGTAGCTAATCTTTGTAAGGAAATTTATAATTTTACGCCTAAATTGGATAATAAGGTATAAAGCATAAAAAAACGACATATATGGACGATGTAAAACAGACATATCACGTACCTGTCCTACTGGAAGAGAGTATAGATGGACTGAACCTTAAAAAGGGAGGAATCTATGTTGACGTTACTTTCGGAGGGGGAGGTCACTCCAAAGAGATACTGCGCAGGATGGACAAAAGCTGTAAACTCTACAGTTTCGACCAGGATGAGGATGCCGAAAGGAACATTGTCCATGATGAAAGATTCACATTTGTCAGAAGCAATTTCAGATATCTGAAAAATTTCCTCAAGTATTATGGTGTTGAAGAAGTTGACGGGATACTGGCAGACCTTGGTGTTTCATCGCATCATTTCGATGACTCAGAAAGAGGGTTTTCATTCAGATTCGACGGAAAACTGGACATGCGAATGAACAAAAGAGCCGGTATGACTGCAGCCGATATATTAAACAATTATGATGAAGAGAAATTGGCAGATATTTTCTACCTATATGGAGAATTGAAAAACAGCAGAAAACTGGCTTCGGTAATAGTCAAAAGAAGAAGCGTAAAACCTTTTGACACTATTGGTGATTTTCTTGAAACGGTAAAACCGCTATACGGTAAAGAAAGAGAGAAAAAAGAGATGGCAAAAGTATTTCAGGCTCTTAGAATAGAAGTAAATCAAGAGATGGAAGCCCTGAAAGAGATGCTGTATTCAGCTACAGAAATGCTTAAGCCGGGAGGAAGACTGTCAGTCATTACCTACCATTCACTTGAAGACAGAATGGTAAAGAACATAATGAAGACAGGGAATATCGAAGGAAAAATGGAACAGGACTTTTTCGGAAACGTAAAGACCCCATATAAGACAATAAACAATAAAGTCATTGTACCGGACGATGATGAAATAGAAACAAATCCACGTTCTAGAAGCGCGAAACTGAGAATAGCAGAAAAAAGATAAATTAAATTATGAGTAACAAAGGCGACACAAAAAATGAACATAAAAGCGCGAATATCACCTGGGGTAGTATTCTGGGAGGAGATATTCTGGCTCATGACTTCTTCAAAAGACAGGTCAACTTGCTATGTCTGATTGTGGTGCTTACAATTGTATATATCGACAACAGATATTCAAGCCAGAGAGAAATGATAGAAATAGACAAGCTCAAAAAGGAACTGACAGACATCAAATATGATGCTCTGACCATTTCATCTGAACTAACAGAAAGAAGCAGGCAGTCAAAAATTGAGACCTATATTTCTGAAAAGAGCACTCCTTTGGCTACTTCTACAAAACCACCATACTTGATCAAGGAGGATTATTGATGATACCCGGACATAAAAACCTAACTCTAAGATATACGTTTTTCGTACTGATTATGGCTTTACTGGCCATAGCCGTAATAGTTAAGGCAGGCATAATAATGTTTGCCGAAAGACAGTATTGGAAAGACGTTGCCGACAGGTTCGTCAGAGAAAATGTAATTGTATTCCCTACAAGGGGTAACATAATATCGTCCGACGGTAAACTTATGGCAAGCAGTCTGCCGGAATTCAGAATATACATGGATTTCAAGGCTGGTGGCGTACAGAAAGACACAATGTTGATGAACCACTTGCAGGAAATATGCGAAGGACTGCACAGAATATTTCCCGACCAGAGTGCCGCTGAATTCAGAAGAACAATACTGAAAGGGAGAAAAGCCGGAAGCAGAAATTATCTGCTTTATCCTAAAAGGATTTCCTATATCGAGTACAAAGAAGTGAAAAAGCTTCCCGTTTTCTCACTTAGCAGATACAGAAGCGGACTTCATGAGCTGGCTTATAACCAAAGAAAAAAACCGTTCGGTTCACTTGCCATGCGAACATTAGGAGATTTGTATCCGGACACAGCTTTGGGAGCAAAAAACGGTCTGGAACTGACATATGACAAGTATCTTAAAGGAGAAGTTGGTATTACACACAGGCAAAAGGTCAGAAACCAATATCTGAACATTGTAGATAAGGCACCTGTTGACGGATGCGACCTGATAACAACAATAGATGTTGACATGCAGGATATTGCCGAGAAGGCATTGGTAGATCAGCTGACCAATCTTGAAGCTGAAGCCGGTGTAGCAATAGTTATGGAAGTAAAGACAGGAGAAGTCAAGGCTAATGTAAATATGACAAGAGCCGGAGACGGGAAATACTACGAGATGAGAAATCTTGCAGTAAGCAACCTTATGGAACCCGGTTCTACATTCAAGACAGCATCAATAATGGTGGCCATGGAAGACGGATACATAACACCCGACTACGAAGTAGATACGGAAAAAGGTATTGTGAACATGCATGGCAGCAGGATGAGAGACTGGAACTGGTATAAAGGAGGATATGGAGTAATTGACGTTACAAAAATCCTTGAAGTTTCTTCAAATATAGGTGTTTCAAAGATTATAGACCATTTTTACGGTGATAATCCTCAGAAATTCATTGACGGTCTTAAAAGAATGAGCATTGACACTCCATTGGAACTGGGATTTACAGGTGAGGCCAGTCCAAGAATTTTAGGTCCTAAAGAAAGATACTTCGCAAAGACTACCCTACCATGGATGAGTATAGGATATGAGACACAGATTCCTCCTATATATATACTCAATTTCTACAATGCAATAGCAAACGACGGAAAGATGGTTAAACCCAAGTTCGTCAAGGCTATCACAAAGGATGGTGACATTATAAAGGATTTCCCGACAGAAACCGTAAACGAACAGATTTGTTCTGAAAAGACTTTGGAACAAATAAGAGCAATACTTAAAAGTGTTGTAGCAAACGGACTGGCAAAACCGGCAGGAAGCAAACTGTTCAGTGTATCCGGTAAAACAGGAACAGCTCAGATCTCACAAGGAAAAGCGGGTTACAAGAGTGGAGGAACGAAACACCTTGTAAGCTTTTGCGGTTATTTCCCTTCTGAGAATCCGATGTACAGCTGCTACGTAGCTATACAGGCCCCAAAGGCTAGTCCGTCAGGAGGTGTGCAGGCAGGTAGCGTATTCAGCAAGATTGCGGAACGTGTTTATGCAAAACATCTGTTCTTCGATTTGGCACAAGCCAAAGACTCGACTTCAATAATGATTCCTGACACAAAAAACGGACTCAAAAGTGAAATTGCATATATATTAAACGAATTGGATATCGACTGCAACGAGCCTGGAGATGAAATTGTATGGTGTAAAACTGCAAATGGCAGCAACAGTGTTCAATTGAGCGAGCTCAACACCAATGAGAAATCCGTTCCTAATGTAAGAGGAATGGGAGCTAAAGATGCAGTATTCCTCCTGGAAGAAAGAGGTCTGAGAGTAAGAATAAGCGGTATGGGTAAAGTTGTCTCACAAAACATACCACCCGGAAGTACCGTAAGAAAAGGACAAACCATAACATTAACCCTCAGACAATAAGAATACATAAGTACAAGAATTAACAAACTAAAAGTTCAAACATATGTTACTGAAAGAACTATTACAGACAGCCGGAAAATATGAAATATCCGGTTCTGACGAGATTGAAATCAACGGTATAGAAATAGATTCAAGAAAGATAAAAGACGGCAACGCATTTATAGCAATCAGAGGTACACAGGCTGATGGTCACGACTATATCTCAAAAGCCATTGAACTGGGAGCAAAAGCCATTATATGCGAAAAATTGCCTGAAACTACTATAGAAGGCATAACATATGCTATTTTCAGCGATACGGAAGATGCGGTAGGTAAAATTGCAACCACATTTTATGGTAATCCGACAGAAAAACTAGACTTGGTAGGTGTAACAGGAACTAACGGAAAAACTACAATCGCTACATTATTATATAATATGTTCAGAGCTTTCGGATATAAAGCAGGACTTATATCAACAGTATGCAATTATATCGACGGGGAAGCTATACCGACAGAACACACTACTCCCGATCCTATCACACTTAATCAGCTGCTGGGAAAAATGGCAGACGAAGGATGCAAATATGCTTTCATGGAAGTCAGTTCACATTCTGTAGCACAAAAACGTATAGGCGGGCTTAAGTTTGCCGGAGGAATATTTACCAATCTGACCAGAGACCATCTGGATTATCACAAGACCGTAGAGAATTATCTGAAAGCTAAAAAAGCATTCTTCGACGGGCTTCCAAAGACTGCATTTGCCCTTACAAACGCAGATGACAAGAATGGAATGGTAATGGTACAAAATACAAAGGCTAAAGTAGCCACCTATTCCCTGCGTACCATGGCAGACTTTAAAGGTAAAGTTCTGGAAGACGGATTTGAAGGTATGTTGCTGGATATAAACAATACAGAGGTAAATGTACAGTTTATAGGCAGATTCAACGCATATAACCTTTTAGCTGTTTACGGAGCAGCAAGTCTGCTTGGCAAAAAGCCTGAAGATATTTTATTACAGCTGAGTACCCTCAAACCGGTAAGCGGACGTTTTGATTCACTGCGTTCACCTGAAGGCTACACGGCAATAGTTGATTATGCACACACTCCGGATGCACTTACTAATGTGCTGGATGCTATACACGATGTGTTAAAAGGCAGAGGTAAGGTTATAACTGTAGTAGGAGCAGGCGGCAACAGAGACAAAGGTAAGAGACCTATTATGGCCAAAGAGTCTGTAAGACAAAGCGACAAAGTAATAATTACATCCGACAATCCACGCTTCGAGGAGCCGCAAGATATCATAAACGACATGCTTGCCGGACTAAATAAAGATGAGATGAAGAAGGTCGTTGCCATCACAGACAGAAAAGAAGCTATACGTACAGCTTGCATGATGGCTTCGCAAGGTGACGTAATTCTGATTGCCGGAAAGGGACATGAGAATTATCAGGACATAAAAGGTGTGAAATATCATTTTGACGACAAAGAAATAGTAAGAGATATTTTCTCTAATTGATTATAACCAATAATTTTAGAAGAACTGAATGTTATACTATCTGTTTAAATATTTAGAGCAATTTGACTTCCCGGGTGCGAGAATGTTCGGCTATGTCTCGTTCAGAGCTTTAATGGCTGTTATCCTGTCGCTCCTTATTTCTGCAATTTTCGGTGAGTTTTTCATTAACAAGCTAAAGAAAAAACAAATCACCGAGGTACAAAGGGATGCATCGATAGACCCTTTTAACGTAAACAAGAAGGGGGTGCCTACTATGGGAGGAATAATAATCATAGTAGCGATACTGATACCATGCCTGCTTTTAGGTAAACTGCATAACATATATATGATACTTATGCTGATTACAACCATATGGCTTGGTACATTGGGCTTTCTTGACGACTATATAAAAGTATTCAAGAAAGACAAGGAAGGGCTTCACGGCAAATTCAAAATAATAGGTCAGGTTGGTCTTGGCTTCATAGTAGGCCTGACACTTTATCTCAGCCCGGACGTTGTTATCAGAGAAAATGTTGAAGTACAGAAAAACGGAGAGGTGGTAGATGTGATACACAAGGCACAGGACGAGAAATCAACCAAAACCACTATTCCATTTTTCAAGAACAACAATCTTGATTATGCCGATATAGTAGGCTTCATGGGTGAACATGCACAGGCTGCCGGATGGGTGGTATTCGTAATTATAACCATATTCGTTGTGACAGCAGTTTCAAACGGTGCAAACCTTAACGACGGAATGGATGGTATGACGGCCGGTAACTCCGCTATAATAGGTGTCACATTGGGTATATTGGCATACGTATCGAGCCACATAGAATATGCATCATATCTGAATATAATGTATATACCTGGCAGCGAGGAACTTGTTATATATATATGCGCCTTTATAGGTGCCCTGATAGGTTTCTTATGGTATAACGCATTTCCGGCACAGGTATTTATGGGCGACACCGGCAGTTTGACCATAGGTGGTATCATCGCTGTCTTTGCTATTATCATACACAAAGAACTGCTGATACCTATACTGTGCGGAGTTTTCCTTGTAGAAAATCTTTCTGTTATCCTACAAGTGAAATATTTTCAGAGAGGTAAGAAGAAAGGAGTCAAACAAAGAGTGTTCAAACGTACACCGATACATGATCATTTCAGAACGACCATGGCGCAACTTGACCCTAACTGTACATATATATTTACCGGACCAAGTAACGTTTTCCATGAATCAAAAATAACTGTCAGATTCTGGATTGTTACCATAGTTCTGGCTGCAATAACGATTATAACTTTAAAGATCAGATAAATTTATCATCATGGCAAAAAGAATTGTCATTTTAGGAGCCGGAGAAAGCGGAGCGGGAGCTGCCGTACTGGCAAAGAAGAAAGGATTTGACACGTTCGTATCAGACATGTCACTCATCAAGGACAAGTATAAGTATATGCTTGACAGTAAAGGTATTGCCTGGGAAGAAGGCAAACACACTGAAGAACTCATTCTCAATGCAGATGAGGTTATTAAAAGTCCGGGAATACCGAACGACGCACCTATGATTTTAAAGATCAAGGAGAAAAACATTCCAATCATATCTGAAATAGAATTTGCAGGCAGATATACTAATGCAAAGATGATATGTATTACAGGAAGTAACGGAAAAACGACAACAACGTCGCTGATTTATCACATATTCAAAAAAGCAGGACTCAATGTAGGTCTTGCAGGAAACATTGGCCAGAGCCTGGCATATCAGGTTGCTGAATGCAATTATGACTATTACGTAATAGAACTAAGCAGTTTCCAGCTTGACAACATGTACGATTTCCATGCAAACATTGCCGTACTTATGAATATCACTCCGGATCATCTGGACAGATACGAATATAAGATGCAGAATTACATTGACGCAAAATTCAGAATCATCCAGAACCAGACAGAGAACGACGCATTCATTTTCTGGAATGACGATCCTGTAATACAAAGAGAACTGCATAAATATGGAATACACGGACACTATTATCCTTTTTCAGAGACAAAGGAAGAAGGTACTGTGGCTTATGTGAAAGAAAAAAGAATTTGCTTCACCGAGCCTATAGCGTTCAACATGGAACAGGAAGAACTTGCACTGACAGGAAAGCATAATCTGTTCAATTCCATGGCTGCCGGACTTTCCGCCAATATTGCTGGTATAAAGAAAGAGTGTATCCGCGAGGCTTTGAGCGATTTCAAGGGAGTGGAACACAGACTTGAGAAAGTAGCCAGAATAAAAGGAGTGGAATACATAAACGACTCTAAAGCTACAAACGTAAACTCATGCTGGTATGCACTCCAGAGCATGACTACAAAGACTGTGCTAATCCTTGGCGGAAAAGACAAAGGAAACGATTACAACGAAATAGCCGACCTGGTAAAAGAAAAATGTAGCGGTCTTATATTCATGGGACTGCATAACGAAAAACTACATGACTTCTTCGATGGTTTCGGACTTCCAATAGCAGAAGTAAAAAACATGAAAGATGCAGTTGATGCAGCATATAAGATGGCAAAAGACGGTGAGACTGTTCTTTTGAGCCCTTGCTGCGCAAGCTTTGACCTGTTTAAAAGCTACGAAGACCGAGGTGACCAGTTTAAGGAATGTGTAAAAAAACTATAATCTGCAACAAAGATGGATTTGCTAAAGAAATTATTTAAAGGCGACAGAATAGTATGGATTATCTTCATGCTATTCTGCCTTATATCAATCATTGAAGTTTTCAGTGCTTCCAGTACACTTACATTCAAGTCGGGTGACCACTGGAGACCGATAACTTCACATATTTCATTGATAATGGCAGGTACCATCATAGTATTTTTCACACACTTGATGCCATGCCGGTGGTTCAAAAAATTCAATATGCTTCTTCCGATATCATGGGGATTGCTTTTGGTAGTACTCATAATTGGTGCCATGACTAACGGGGCAAAAAGGTGGATTGATTTGGGAGTATTCCAATTCCAGCCGTCAGAAGTTGCAAAAATGGCTCTGATAATATCTGTTGCAACTACACTGGCAAAATTCCAGCAGGAAGACGGTGCAGACAAAAAGGCTTTCAAATACATACTGATATCAACAGGTATAACGGTAATGCTTATCATTTCAGAAAACCTGTCAACAGCTGCCCTACTCTGTGCCACAGTGTTCGTTATGATGTTTATAGGAAGAGTACCGATGAAACAGTTGGGCAAACTGGCAGGAGCAGCAATACTATTCATTGTAATAGCACTCAGCGCCATAAAGTTCATACCAGACCAAGCCTGGGACGCAGTAGGACTTCACCGTTTCACTACATGGAAAAGCCGACTTGACAATCATTTCAATCAGGCTCAGGTTCCTGCAGCCAAATTTGATATTGACAATGATGCTCAGGTTGCACATGCCAACATAGCAATAGCTACAAGTAACATTATAGGAAAAGGTCCCGGCAACAGTGTGCAACGTGACTTCCTGTCGCAGGCATTCTCGGACTTCATCTATGCTATCATCATAGAAGAGCTCGGACTGATTGGAGGAGCTTTTGTGGCACTGCTGTATATAGTACTATTACTTAGAATAGGTAAAATAGCACGAGGGTGCGATGAACCTTATTACGCTTTACTCGTTATAGGTATAGGCATATTATTGTCAATACAGGCAATGTTCAACATGCTGGTGGCAGTAGGCATAATACCGGTAACAGGACAACCTCTACCACTTATAAGCAAAGGAGGAACATCCATACTTATCAATTCGGTTTATATCGGTATAATATTAAGTATAAGCCGACACGTATATGACCTTCAGGCAAAAGAGGAAGAGGAAAAAGCTGCAGAAGAAGCCAGATTACATGATGCGGCAGTCTCAATACTGAAGAATGCAGCATTGGAACTGGCAGAAAAAGATCCAAAAGACAAAGATGAGAATTTCAACTAAAAAGTTGGGATATAACGATATAAATATATTAATTTCTTATTATTCTGTTTTTATTTGAAGTTTATTAATAACTTTGCGAAAAATAGTTTTAAAAGAAAATATAAAATAGCAGGGCAATAAAGGCCTGACAAAATATAAAACAATGAACGATAATCTACGTATAATAATAAGCGGAGGTGGAACCGGAGGACATATTTTCCCGGCAATATCCATAGCAAATGCCATAAAAGAATTAAGACCAGACACAGAAATACTCTTTGTAGGTGCAGAAGGAAGAATGGAAATGCAAAGAGTTCCGGCTGCTGGATATAAGATAATAGGTCTGCCAGTAGCAGGTTTTGACAGGAAAAATCTCTTAAAAAACTTTGCAGTGATAGTGCGACTTATAAAAAGCCAGATGATAGCGCGTAAGATTATCAATGACTTTAAGCCACATGCAGCTGTCGGAGTGGGTGGATACGCAAGTGGTCCGACTCTGAAAATGGCTGGAGCAATGGGAATACCTACTCTTATTCAGGAACAGAACTCATATGCCGGAGTAACAAACAAACTACTTGCAGGAAAAGCATCTAAAATATGTGTGGCTTATCCTGGCATGGAAAAATTCTTCGATAAGGATAAAATAATAATGACTGGAAATCCTGTAAGACAAGGATTATTGGAAAACAATCTGTCTAAAGAGGATGCCATTAAGTCATTCGGTCTTGACACTAAAAAGAAGACAATCCTTATTATAGGCGGCAGCCTGGGAGCCAGAACACTGAACAACTGCGTGATGCACTCTATGGGAATGATTAAATCATCAGATGTGCAGTTTATATGGCAGACAGGTAAGTACTACATCAACGAAGCCAAAGAATGCTACAAGGCTGAAGGTAATCCGGAAATGATTCACACTACAGACTTCATATCTAATATGAATGCTGCATATACGGCTGCCGACCTGGTAGTCAGCAGAGCTGGTGCAGGTTCTATTTCAGAATTCTGTCTTTTGGGCAAGCCTGTGATCTTGGTTCCATCACCAAACGTGGCAGAAGACCATCAGACAAAAAATGCTATGGCCCTTGTGGATAAAGGAGCTGCCGTTTATATAAAAGATTCGGAAGCTGAAGATAAACTAATAGCCACTGCCATTGAACTGGTAAATGATGAATCAAGACTAAAAGCCCTTAGTGAAAATATAAAGAAACTGGCCTTTAACAACTCTGCAACTATCATTGCTGAAGAAGTTTGTAAACTGGCTGATAAATACAAGAACGAACATGAACATTAATTCTATAAAATCCGTATATTTTATTGGTGCAGGCGGTATAGGAATGAGTGCACTGGTCAGATACTTCCTGTCAAAAGGCAAGAAGGTGGCCGGCTACGACCGTACTCAAAGCGAACTTACCGACAGACTGATAGAAGAAGGAGCAGAGATACATTACGAAGAGAATATTTCCCTGATTCCGGAAGAATGTAAAGACAAAGAGAATACGCTGGTTATATACACCCCGGCAATACCTTTGACACATAAGGAATTCGTTTACTTCAAAGAAAACGGGTTCGAGATTCTAAAACGTGCTCAGGTGCTTGGAATGATAACAAAGACCGAAAAAGGATTGTGCGTGGCAGGTACACACGGAAAGACTACAACATCTACGCTTACCGCACATCTGCTTCACCAGTCACATATAGGCTGCAATGCATTCCTTGGCGGTATCTCTAAAAATTACAAGACAAATCTTCTATTATCCGATACCAGCGAATATGTAGTAATAGAAGCAGATGAGTTTGACAGATCATTCCACTGGCTTACACCATTTGCAACTGTTATAACAGCAACGGATTCTGACCATCTGGATATATACGGAACACGTGAAGCATATCTGGAAAGCTTCAACAAATATACTTCGTTAATACGTCCGGACGGATATCTCATTGTGAAAAAAGGAATAGACCTCTCTCCAAGAGTACAAGATGGTGTAAAGACATATTCATACGGAATCAACGAAGGGGATTTCAAGGCTGAAAATATAAGAATCGGGAATGGCGAAATAATTTTCGACTATATATCCCCATTCGGCAATATAAAAGATATAAAGCTCGGAGTGCCTGTATATGTTAATATAGAGAATGGTATAGCTGCGATGGCTCTGGCACAAATAGCAGGAGTAAGCAACGAAGAGATTAAAAGCGCAATGCCTACATTTGGAGGTGTTGACCGACGTTTTGACTTCAAAATAAAGGAAGACAATCTGGTGTTCCTGAGCGACTATGCGCACCACCCGGCAGAAATAAAGCAAAGCATTTCTTCAATAAAAGCACTTTATCCTGACAAAAAAGTTACAGCTGTATTCCAGCCGCACTTATATACCAGGACCAGAGACTTCTATAAAGAATTTGCAGAAAGTCTGTCACTGGCAGACGAAATTATACTGCTTGACATTTATCCTGCCAGAGAGCTTCCTATTGAAGGAGTTACAAGCAAGCTGATATATGATAATATTGCATCCGGAAAAACAAAAAGTTTATGCAGCAAAGACGAACTTCCTGAAATAATCAGGAACAAGGATATTGAGGTTCTCATAACTTTGGGCGCCGGCGACATAGACAACATGGTTCCACAAATTTATAATATACTGAAAAATAAATGATAAAACGAATTCTTATACTCTTGGCTTTGATTGCAACATCGGTTTATCTGGTGTTGGCAGTCACTATGTTTAACGCAAAGCCTCTTGACAGGCCTTGTGAGGGTATGGAATTGGAAATTATGGACGACATTGATTATGAGTTCATAACACTACGTGATATCGAAGCAATATTAAAGAACAAAAAACTTCTACCTACAGGTAAAAAACAAAAGGAGATAAATGTCAGGAACTTAGAAATAGAACTTGAGAAGAATTCTTTTGTAAAAGATGCGGAATGTTACATCACCAAAGGCGGTAAAGTAAAAATAGATGTATATCAGAGAATACCACTGATGAGGGTAATGAGCAGCAACGGCGACAATTATTACATTGACAACGAAGGGAAAGTGATGAACGCAAGCGGTAAAGCCGTACACGTTGCCGTAGCTACAGGATACATTGACAGAAAATTTGCAAGCGACAAACTTTTCCAACTTGCATGTTTTCTTAAATCGGATAAATTCTGGAATTCACAGATTGAACAAATCAACGTGACTCCCAAACAAGAAATTGAACTTGTGCCAAGAGTAGGAAATCATATACTATTCTTAGGGAAGCCTGAAATGTTCGAAACTAAATTCAAGAAACTAAAGGCATTCTACACTGAAGGTTTAAATAAAGTAGGATGGAATAAATACCAACGTATCAGCGTTGAATTCAACAACCAGATAATTTGCACAAAAAAGGAGTAATATAAGATATGGCAGCAACAGATTTCATAGTAGCGATTGAATTAGGTTCAATAGAGATAACCGGCATCGCAGGTAAGAAAAATGCAGATGGCAGCTTGAATATACTGGCTTATTCTTCTGAAAAGTCAGCCGACTGTATTAAAAAAGGAGTTATCTATAATCTGGATAAAACCACACAAAAGCTCACTTCAGTTATAAAAGGGCTTGAAAACAAACTTCAGGCCGGTATAAAGAAAGTTTATATCGGTGTGGGCGGTCTATCACTAAGAAGTGTCAGGAATTCCGAAAACAGACAGTTGGGAGAAGACACCAGAATATCGCAAGCCATAATTGACAGTATGATGCAGAATAATCTGGACATACCTCTATTGGACTATGAAATACTAGCTGTTGAACCTCAAGAATATAAGATAGGTAACAATCTACTTACAGAGCCTGTAGGTACAACTGCCAACAGCATAGAAGGAAACTATCTGAATATCATTGCGCGCCCGTCTGTCAAACAAAATATAAGACAATGTCTGGCACATACAGGATATGACATTGCCGGATTTACCATATCGCCTATGGCGACAGCAGATGCAGTGCTCACTACCAACGAAAAAAGATCCGGTTGTGCACTTATTGATTTCGGAGCCGACACCACAACTGTAAGTGTATATAAAAACAATATATTACGCCATGTATGTGTAATTCCGTTAGGCGGAAACAACATTACCAAAGATATAACCAGCAAACAGATAGAGGAAGACGATGCAGAACAAATCAAGCTAAGATATGCATCTGCCTATACTGAACACAAAGAAGGAGAAGAAGTACAAGATTGTGAGCTAACCATCGACGGAAAATTCACCATACTGTCAAGAACACTTGAAGACATTGTAGAAGCCAGAGTAAATGAAATCCTGAACAATGTATTCAACCAAATAAAGCTTTCAAACTATAGCGATTCGCTAATGGCCGGTATCATCGTTACAGGTGGAATGGCTAATATGCCCGATATTGACAAGGCTATTACAAATATTACAAAAATAGAAAAGGTAAGAATAGCCTTAGCAGGAGAGACAAATATTGTAGGAAACACAATTATCCCTAAAAACGGTAAATCAAATACCTTAATAGGAATATTGATGTCCGGCGAAGAAAATTGTTGCAGAATTGACCCAAGAAAGGGACATCAGCTTGATTTTAATGAAGATACTGTAGCGGAAAACGACAAGCAAGAGAATAACAACGCGGAAGAGCAGCAAAAAGAGCCGGAAGAAACCAAAGCCGAAGAGACAATAAAAGAGGTTGAAACTGTAGATAACACAAAAGAATGTCATCAACTGGTTATTACAGCATCACAGCTGATATTGAGCAGAGGATATTCTGAAGCGCTTGAAGTATTGGACAAGGCCAAGAAGCTGAACGTAGAAGCCAAAGCCAGAGAAATCGACTCACTGGAAAAAGAGGCAAAGAGACTTTTGGAAGAAGCCGAAAGAGTGAGAGCTATAAAAGAGGCAAAATTACAGGCTGAAAAGCAACGTGAAGCACAGAAAAAAGAAGAATGTAATAAATTGTTGGAAGAAGCAATAGAGCTCATAGACAAAGAAAAGTACAAAACCGCAAAAGAAAAACTTGACGCTGCAAGGGTATATAATATTGCGGAATGTAACCTGATTATAGAAGATCTGGAAGAAAAAATTGTGAAGACCCAGAAAAACAAGAAAAGAAGTATCTTCGACAGAATCAAACAAGGAATGAGCAAAGCTTCGGAAGAGTTTTTCGACGGAATAAAATAATAATGCATCATTTGATACCAACAATAAAACAGTTATAACTAATAAACTAAAACTAAAAACGATATGTCAGACGAAACAACAATGCCTTTCGATTTTCCGAGAGACGTACAACATATAATAAAAGTCATTGGTGTAGGTGGCGGTGGCGGTAATGCCGTCAACCACATGTACAGAGAAGGTATCCATGATGTAAACTTTGTAGTCTGCAATACAGATAACCAGGCCTTGGATGAGTCGCCTGTACCTATAAAGCTACAGTTGGGTAGCGAAGGTCTGGGAGCCGGTAACCGTCCGGAAAGAGCCAGAGCCGCAGCCGAGGAAAGTATCGAACAGGTAAAAGATATGCTCAACGACGGATGCCGTATGGCTTTCATCACTGCCGGAATGGGTGGTGGAACAGGAACAGGTGCAGCTCCAATCATCGCCAAGGCAGCCAAGGATATGGACATCCTTACCGTAGGTATCGTTACCATTCCATTCCTTTTTGAAGGAAACAAGAAAATTGACCAGGCTCTTGACGGTGTGGAAGAAATGAGCAAACATGTCGATGCACTTCTGGTTATCAACAACGAAAGACTTCGTGATGTATATTCAGACATCAGCGTAATGAACGCTTTTGGAAAGGCCGACGACACCCTGTCTGTTGCAGCCAAGAGTATAGCAGAGATAATAACATTGAGAGGTAAGATAAACCTTGACTTCAACGATGTGAAGACCGTACTTAAGGATGGCGGTGTGGCTATCATGAGTACAGGTTATGGCGAAGGTGAAGGTAGGGTTTCAAAGGCCATCAACGATGCTTTAAACTCGCCATTGCTGAACAACAACGATATTTTCAATTCAAAGAAAGTACTTTTCGTCATTACATATAGTCCGACAAGCGAACTTATGATGAACGAGATGGATGAAATCCACGATTTCATGAGCAAATTCGGAAAAGACTTCGAAACCAAATGGGGTCTTTATGAAGACAGCTCTCTTGAATCGAAAATCAAGTTTACCATACTTGCCACAGGTTTCGGTATTTCGGATGTTCCGGGAATGGACAATGTAATACAGAAACATACCAAAGAAGAAGAGGAACGTCTGGCTGAACAGGAAGAAATCAGACAGAAGAAGGAAGACCGCCGAAGCAACTACTACGGGGCGAATATAGTAAGAACCAACAGAAAGAGAAGACATCACTTGTATGTATTCAGTCAGGAAGATCTTGACAACGATGATATTATAAGCATGGTAGAAACTATACCTGCCTACAAGAGAACAAAGAGTGAGCTTGAAAGCATACAGTCGAAAGCAGCTATGCAGGAAAACCCGTCACAGAATTCGGAATCCAACAATTCTGAAAGTACTGTCATAAGCTTCTTCTAATACCAACAAAGATAAAATACTTATAAACTTAAAAACTCATATATTATGGATTTATTCGAACAGATCAGCAACGATATCAAGGAAGCCATGAAGGCTAAAGACAAAGTTAAACTTGAAACTTTGCGTAATGTGAAAAAATTCTTCCTTGAAGCAAAAACAGCTCCGGGAGCTAACGATACCCTGACAGACGATGCAGCACTGAAGATTATGCAGAAACTAGTGAAACAAGGAAAAGATTCAGCTGCTGTGTATGAAGGACAGGGCCGTGCAGACCTGGCAGAAGCTGAAATGGCACAGGTAAGAGTAATTGAAACTTATCTTCCAAAACAACTTTCTGCAGAAGAACTTGAAGCAAAGCTTAAAGAAATCATTGAACGTACAGGTGCAAAAGACGGAAAAGATATGGGTAAGGTCATGGGAGTGGCATCTAAAGAACTTGCAGGCCTGGCAGAAGGAAGAGCAATATCAGCAAAAGTAAAAGAACTTCTGAACTAATATTACTCACAAAATTAGAATATAATGACAGCGGTATATATATTATGATTTAGACAAAAGCTTATTTCATAACTATATATACCGTTTTTTCTTATTATAAGATTAAAGACCAAACATTTATGAGCGAATTCTTTTTGGAAGCGCATAACATAGTGAAAAGTTATGCCAACCACACAGCCCTGAACGGCGTAAGCATCAATGTCCCAAAAGGAAAAGTATTCGGACTTCTGGGACCTAATGGAGCAGGAAAGACAACATTGATAAGAATAATAAACCGTATAACTGCCCCTGATTCAGGAGAAGTATATTTCGACGGTCATCTGTCACAACCTGACGATATCTACAGTATAGGATACCTGCCTGAGGAAAGAGGACTTTACAAAAAGATGAAAGTTGGCGAACAGGCTATCTACCTTGCACAACTCAAAGGATTGGACAAACGTGAAGCGACAAAACGTCTGAAAGAATGGTTCGACAAATTCGAAATAACCCAATGGTGGGACAAAAAGCTGGAAGAGCTGTCGAAAGGTATGCAACAGAAAGTTCAGTTCGTTATAACAGTACTTCACAAACCACAATTGTTGATATTCGATGAGCCATTTTCAGGTTTCGATCCTGTAAACGCAGAGCTTCTGAAAAGAGAAATCCTGGAACTTAAAAATCAGGGACACACAATAATCTTTTCTACTCATAACATGTCTTCAGTTGAGGAAATTTGTGATAACATCGCCTTGATAAACCACTCACAAGTAGTACTGCAAGGGGAAGTAAACGAGGTACGTTCGCAATTCAAGTCTAACACATACAGACTAGGATTACACATGGGAGACAAACTGGCAGAGAACAGTATGTTCGAAATCCTATCATCCGAAATCAAAGGAGGAGAACATATTTATACCATAAAGAAGACAAACGAGATGAGCAATTCACAACTTCTGACAGCTATTGCTGCTGGAAATGAAGTGACATCATTCTCCGAATGCCTTCCTTCGATGAACGAAATATTCATCAGAACTGTGGAGAACAGCAAACCGTAAAACTCAAAAACTTATAAACTCACAAACTTATATATGAACAAGACATTCATTATAATTCACCGCGAGTTCATGAACCGCGTGAGCAAAAAATCATTTATCATACTGACTGTTCTGATGCCGTTCATTTTTGCAGCACTGATATTCGTACCACTGATGCTTTCGATGGTAAAGAGCGACGAACAGAAAAACATTGCTGTGATAGACCATACTGGAAAATATTTCCCTATGATGGCCAATGACGAATCATATTTATTCTTCCCTGAGACAGAAATGAAAGATGAGTTCCGCTCGGATACGACAGCCTACAGCGCAGTTATAGAAATCACGGCAGATCTGATAGAAAATCCTGATGCAGCAGCTATCTATTCGCGCAAGGAAATCCCACAGGGACTGTCGCGCATAGTTAACAATGCCATAAACGAACAGATCCGTCACGACAAACTGACAAACTACAACATTCCTCAGTTGCAGAGGATTATGAACGATTTCGAACAGACCTACAGCATACGCACAATCAAGTGGAGCGACGACGGCAGCGAGAGCGAATCGAATGCAGGAGTAGCCGTAGCAGCAGGTATGATACTGACATTCCTCATCTATATGTTCGTTATGTCATACGGAGGTATGGTAATGCAAAGCGTAATGGAAGAGAAGACCAACCGTATAGTAGAACTTATGATTTCATCTGTACGCCCATTCCAGCTGATGATAGGTAAAATCATAGGAATCGGACTTGTAGGAATATTGCAGCTTGCCATTTGGGGAGTAATGCTTGTTATAATACTTACTGCTGCCGGATTAATGTTCGGAGTATCAGCAATGTCAAATCCTGACGCAATGATGGCTGCAACTTCAACACCGATGCCGGAACCTACAGAAGCAAATGCCATACTTGCATCTATCAACAACCTTAACCTGCCTGCACTGGGTGGTATCTTCGTACTGAACTTCATAGGCGGTTATCTGGTTTATGCTTCTATATTTGCAGCGATAGGCGCATCTATCAATGAGGCTGAAGACTCACAGCAGTTTATGACTCCAATAGTGTTCCTTCTTATTTTTGCACTATATGCAGCTATATACAGTGCGGAAAATGCCGATGGCCCGTTAGCCGTGTGGTGCTCAATGATTCCTTTCACATCTCCAGTGGTCTCAATGGTACGTGTATCTCTCGACGCTCCTGTATGGCAGACAACTGTTTCTCTGATAATTCTATATATATCTGCTTTCACACTGATATGGCTTGCAGGAAAGATTTACAGAGTGGGAATCCTGATGTACGGAAAGAAGCCATCATTAAAAGAGATGATTAAATGGATAAGCTATAAATAAGTTTTCTAATGCCGACTACTGTCGGCATATAAAAAAGACTATAAATACGAAAACTTTATACCCGTTGGCAGAGTTAAATTATAGTTCTGCCAACGGGTATTTCTTATATAAACAGTTCCTGTAATACGGACAAAGATTTCAGTTCCGGAAAATCCGGCAGATGCAACCGGTAATATTCGTTTATAATATCCAGACATCTGTTTCTCTCCATACGGTTCATGGCAAACAGATGCATATTGTCGTACTTCATACGCATCAGGTTGACTATACGTGCCGATTCCTCAGGATGAAGGAACATTCCATGAAAAGGTTTCTCTATAGTAAAACATGCATTCATAAGGTCGAAATAAGCACCTTCTGCGTAATCCTCAGTATTGGGATAGAGTC
This sequence comes from Bacteroides sp. ET336, assembly GCF_024733815.1. Lineage (NCBI taxonomy): Bacteria > Pseudomonadati > Bacteroidota > Bacteroidia > Bacteroidales > Bacteroidaceae > Bacteroides > Bacteroides sp. ET336. The sequence goes on along the minus strand of NZ_JANRHK010000009.1, from coordinate 56,576 downwards.
CGAGAAATCTTGACAGGCGGATAAGGAACACGAGATGAAAATTAGAAAAACTTTTTTCGCAGGCATCAAGCCACATTATCGAACCTGCCAAATACGAGAAAAGAGCTTCATCTCTACCCTCTTCTTTCAAAGCACGGAAAAGGAATTCTGACAGGAACATTGCTATTCCCGATTTATATGGATCATATGGAAGTGAACTCAGGACATGCCACAATCTGGCTTCACGTACAGGATGCAACGAAGCTCGCGGGCGGACTTCTGCATCAATCTCAACCATTGCAAAAGGCTGAAACAAAAGACTCATCGCACCTTTTTTCTTCGATCGCGACACAGGTATAAGAAAAGACATTCGCCCATTCTCACGTGTGAAGATATGGGCGATGTTCTTTGTGTCATTATACTTGAATGAACATAATACTATTCCTTGATATCTCTGCAACATAACAGTGCAAAGTTAAAGAATATATCATAAAAAATCAATCAATTTCCAATCCAAGTGCTTTTGCCACTCCACGACCGTAAGCCTCATCAGCTTTCATACAGTTATTGATATGTCTGCGCTTGATTTCTACAGGTATATCACCCATAGCACGGGCAGTATTTTCAAACAATACCTGCTGCTGTTCCGGTGTCATCAGGCGGAAGAGGGCTCTCGGCTGTGAATAATAATCAGTATCGTCCTCACGGTAATCCCATTGGTATGCTGCACCGTCGAGTTCCAAAGGTGGCTCCTTATATTCTGTCTGGTTAATCCATTCTCCGAAGCTGTTAGGCTCGTAGCCGATAGTAGAACCGTGATTGCCATCCACACGCATCTGTCCATCACGGTGATACATATTCAGGAACGGACAACGGCTGCGGTTTACAGGTATCTGATGATGGTTCACCCCAAGACGGTAACGCTGTGTATCTCCGTATGAGAACAATCGTCCCTGAAGCATGCGGTCAGGCGAGAAGCTGATGCCCGGAACTACATTTGCCGGATTAAAGGCCGCCTGTTCCACATCGGCAAAATAGTTTTCAGGATTACGGTTAAGCTCCATGATCCCCACCTCTATCAACGGATATTCTTTCTGCGACCATACCTTGGTCAAGTCGAACGGATTGTAAGGACAGTTTCTTGCCTGTTCCTCTGTCATAAGCTGTACGAACATCTTCCATTTCGGGAAGTCACCCTTCTCAATGCTTTCATACAAATCACGCTGATGACTTTCACGGTCTTTTGCTATGATAGCCTCAGCCTCTTGGTCTGTCAGGTTCTTGATACCCTGCATGGTGTGAAGGTGGAATTTCACCCATGTGCGCACGCCTTCGGCATTAATAAACGAGAATGTATGGCTTCCATATCCGTGCATGTGTCTGTATGAATACGGAATACCTCTGTCACTCATAGTGATTGTTACCTGATGTAGTGCTTCTGGAAGCAGTGTCCAGAAATCCCAGTTATTCTTAGGACTACGCATGTTTGTGCGAGGGTCACGTTTCACGGCATGGTTCAAATCAGGGAATTTAAGCGGATCGCGCAAGAAGAATACAGGAGTATTGTTTCCCACGAGGTCCCAGTTGCCTTCCTCTGTATAGAACTTGATGGCGAAACCTCTGATGTCGCGTTCTGCATCGGCTGCTCCGCGTTCGCCTGCCACAGTAGAGAAACGAACAAACAATTCCGTTTCCTTTCCTACTTCAGAGAAGATGGCAGCTTTAGTGTATTTGGTAATATCATTAGTAACGGTGAATTTTCCGAAAGCGCCCGAACCTTTGGCGTGCATACGTCTTTCAGGAATTACCTCTCTGTCAAAATGTGCAAGCTTTTCAAGAAACCATACATCCTGTAAAAGCATAGGTCCTCTTTTTCCGGCTGTAGCCACATTCTGATTGTCGGCTACCGGTGCCCCCTGGGCTGTTGTTAGTTTTTTTGTTTCCATAAATACCTCCTTAAATTATTTAGTTAACATGTTACTTTGTATAAAAGTGTCCAGTTTAGTTTTGTCTTCGTCTGTCAAACGTGCTGTCTTCGATTTCAGGAAACCGCTTACTCCCTTTCCGGTCATATTCATAGCCTTTCTCATCCTGCGGTACATACTTCCGGTCCTTATCTTGTAGGTAGTAAAAAACATGACCTTACGTTCATCAATAAGACCTGCAACAGACTTGCTGAAGTCAATCCACTTCCGATGCGGATGCTGTCCTATAACAAACCAGCCGCAAGTCCAACACCCTGATAACACAAAGTCTGATTTCAACAATCTCTGCTTGTCGAAATCCGAAATTGAGGACAGGCTGACATCAAGTCCCTTCGACCACAGATACATGGCAATCTCTCTGGCATATGCAGCTGTCCGGCCGGTATGGCTATAGTATAAAACCGTCGCTTTCATTATTATTAATACTTTACTATTATTACTTCGTTGTCAAACAAATCAGATATAATCAACAAAGTTTTCATATGCATTTAAAATTTGTAACAAATATAAATATGCAAAAGATATTTCACTATATTTGTGAAATTCTATTTTCCGATAACAGTTATTGATAAAATCGATATAGCACAAATGGAACTAAGACAACTAAAGTATTTCGAGAAGGCATGCGAACTCAAAAACTTCTCCGAAGCATCCAGAATGCTTCATATATCGCAAAGCACATTGTCGCAACAAATCAAGCAACTGGAGGACGAACTCAACGTTCTGCTTTTCGACAGAATAGGCAAAAGAATTATACCGACAGAAGCCGGTATGGCTTTTCTGCCATTTGCAAGAAATTCCATACTGGAGGCAGAAAACGGAAAACAGATTATAAAAGACCTTAAAGGTATTATGACAGGAACGCTCAATATCGGTGTAACCTACAGTCTAAGTCATCTGTTGAGATGCTCCATAACCGATTTCAAGAAAGTTTATCCGGGAATAAATGTCATTATAAATTTCGGTACGTCAAAAGAACAGATAAGGCTTCTTGAGAATAAGCATGTGGATTGCGTTCTGTCATTCGAACCGGAAGAAATAGATGAAGAATATGAAAAAATCAAACTCTTCTCATCCAAACTGTATTTCATAGTTCATGAATCACACCCAATGTCTTACCTGTCATCCATATCGTTAAAAAAACTACAGGAAATCGACTTGATTTTACCGGCTGTAGGATTTGCCACTCGCATGAAAACAGACGAGGTGTGCAACAAGAACAACCTCAAACTAAATATGGTAATGGAAATAAACGATGTGCAGACCATAATACATCTAATAAGAAAAGGAAACTGGGGAACTATACTGACCAGAGCAGCAATAAAAGACGAACCTGACCTAAAGGCCATACCTATACTTACAGCCGAAACACTAACATCTCAGGCGTACTTGTTCTGGCCCAAAGGCAGCTACAGAAAGAAATCAGCAACAGCTTTTGCCGAATTCGTACTAAATACTATAAAAAACGGATAATCAGAACTGCATAATACGCTTAAAGTCACTTGAAAACATAAACTGACACCATCGAAGCAGTCTAAAACATAAATTCTCACCTCTTTAGAAAAAAAATAGCACAGAAGTTTTGGTAATTTGAAAAAACTTCATACCTTTGCATCCGCAATCGAGAAATAATAACCTCGACAATATCGGAATATCCGATTTAGGATGGCCCGTTCGTCTATCGGTTAGGACGCAAGATTTTCATTCTTGAAAGGGGGGTTCGATTCCCCCACGGGCTACATAATAAACAATATCACGAACAATATTAAAGATTAGTCGAGATGGCAAATCACAAATCATCTATCAAAAGAATTAGACAGGAAGAAAAAAGAAGACTTCACAACAGATATTATGCTAAAACTATGCGTAATGCTGTAAGAAAACTTCGTGCTACAACAGACAAAGCTGAAGCAGTAGCATTGTATCCAAAAGTACAGAAAATGTTGGATAAATTGGCTAAGGTTAACATTATCCACAAGAACAAGGCTGCTAACTTGAAGTCAAAATTAGCTGCACACATCGCTAAGATTGCTTAATTTTGGTACCTTAAAAAGATATTAAGGCTAGGTTTTTACCTAGCCTTTTGTCGTTTATACACTTCACATCCGAAAGCCAGGTGAAAATCAAAAAACATGCTGATTTTCACCTTTTTTTTGGCTATTTGGAAAGATTATTACACAGATTTTTCGTAACTTTGAACGATTAAATAAACTATTTAAAAACATGAGTGAAGAACTGACACCAAACAGCGGAAGTAACTACTCGGCAAGCAGTATTCAGGTGCTTGAAGGACTTGAAGCCGTACGTAAACGTCCCGCTATGTATATCGGCGACATCAGCGAAAAAGGTTTGCATCACCTCGTATATGAAGTTGTGGACAACTCTATCGACGAAGCTCTGGCCGGATATTGTACACATATAGAAGTAACCATAAACGAAGATAATTCAATCACCGTACAGGACAACGGACGTGGTATCCCTGTTGATTTCCATGAGAAAGAGAAAAAATCGGCTTTGGAAGTCGTTATGACAGTGCTGCACGCCGGAGGTAAATTCGACAAAGGTTCATATAAAGTTTCAGGAGGTTTGCATGGTGTGGGTGTATCGTGTGTGAATGCACTTTCTACTCACATGACAACAAACGTATTCAGAAACGGAAAAATTTATCAGCAGGAATATGAATGCGGTAAGCCACTCTATCCTGTAAAGGAAGTAGGTACCACTGATTTGAGAGGTACGAAACAGACTTTCTGGCCGGATGCATCAATATTCACCGTAACCGAATATAAATATAACATTCTTCAGGCACGTCTTAGAGAACTGGCATATCTGAACAAGGGTATCACTATCACTCTTACAGACAAGCGCGAAACAGAAGAAGACGGAAGCTACAAGAGTGAGGTATTCCACTCTGACGAAGGTGTTAAGGAATTCGTACGTTTCCTCAATTCTACAAATACTCCACTTTTTGATGATGTAATCTATCTGAACACTGAAAAACAGGGTGTTCCTATAGAGTGTGCCATCATGTACAACACAGGTTTCCGCGAGAACCTGCATTCATACGTAAACAACATCAACACTATAGAAGGCGGTACTCACGAAGGTGGTTTCCGTGCGGCACTTACACGTGTATTGAAGAAATACGCCGAAGAAAGTAAGGCACTGGAAAAAGCCAAAGTTGAAATCTCAGGTGAGGACTTCCGCGAAGGCCTTATCGCAGTAATCTCTGTAAAAGTTGCCGAACCTCAGTTCGAAGGTCAGACAAAGACCAAACTTGGAAACAGCGAAGTAAGCGGTGCCGTACAGCAGGCTGTAGGTGAAGCTCTTTCAAACTATCTTGAAGAACATCCTAAAGAAGCAAAAGTCATTGTTGACAAGGTGGTGCTTGCGGCAACAGCACGTATCGCAGCAAGAAAGGCACGCGAGTCTGTACAGCGCAAGAGCCCTATGGGCGGCGGCGGACTTCCAGGTAAATTGGCAGACTGCTCAAGCCGAGTAGCTGAAGAATGCGAGTTGTTCCTAGTCGAGGGTGACTCTGCGGGTGGTTCTGCAAAACAGGGACGAAGCAGACAGTTCCAGGCTATCCTGCCTCTGCGAGGAAAAATCCTTAACGTAGAGAAAGCGATGTGGCACAAGGCATTCGAGAGTGATGAAGTAAACAACATCATTCAGGCACTTGGAATACGTTTCGGTGTTGAAGAAGAAGACAGCAAGAAGGCAAACATCGAAAAACTCCGCTACCACAAAGTGATAATCATGACCGATGCCGATGTCGATGGTTCTCACATCGACACACTTATCATGACTCTATTCTACAGATATATGCCTGAAATCATTCAGGAAGGTCACCTGTATATAGCTACTCCTCCATTGTACAAATGTACAAAGGGTAAGGTCAGCGAATATTGCTACACCGAAGAAGCGAGACATGCTTTCATTCAGAAATACGGTGACGGAAGCGAACAGGGAATACACACTCAGAGATACAAAGGTTTGGGTGAAATGAATCCGGAACAGCTTTGGGAAACAACAATGAATCCTGAAACTCGTATCCTGAAACAAGTACAGATTGAAAATGCCGCTGAAGCGGACTATATCTTCTCTATGCTTATGGGAGATGATGTAGCTCCACGACGCGAGTTCATAGAAAAGAATGCTACTTATGCCAATATTGACGCATAATGTAGTTTATATGTTTAACTAAATTTTTTACCTCCTCACATCTTACATGGAGGAAAGCCTCGGAATTCACAAAGTTCCGGGGCTTTTTTATTTATAAAAATCTTATATTTTATACAGTATAAATCATGCTCAGAAAGCGTATGAGGCCGTTTCATGCCATAAAACATTTATATTTTTTAGATTTAACGATTAAGCATTATTATAAAATAGCTACATTTGGAAAAAGAAACAACTAAATAAAAACTAATACCTAAGAAAGATATGAAACTGACATTTCGTATTAAGTATCGTACAGTATGGGGCGAAAGCATGAGAGTTATTATCAACAACGATGAAGAAAACTCACTTCCCCTATTCACTCGCGACGGACAAGAATGGCAAGGAACTTTCAACTACGATTTGCCCGAAAATGAAGATATGGCAGCATACAGATATGCCGTATTCAGAAATGAAAGATGCGTAAGAAAAGAGTTCGGTGCAATTCCTCACTCTATTATAAAAGGTAATGCACAGCAACACCATTTTATTTTTGACGATTGCTGGCGTGACCTTCCCGAAGGAAATCACAGATACAGTTCCGCATTCAATGGTATTCCACATACAGAAGAGCCAAAGAAACTTACTGACAACGTAGGCAGCTGTATAACATTCAGAGCACTGTGTCCAGGACTGAGACACAAAGAACAGGAACTGGGAATAATAGGCAGCTGTAACGCACTTGGCAACTGGGAGTATTACCGTCCGCTCAGAATGCAGGAGATATTGCCTGACGTATGGTACATATCCATAGACACTTCATCACTCACATTCCCTTTTGAATACAAGTTTGTAGTAATCAGCTCTAAAACCGGAGCTGTAGAGGAATGGGAATGTGGATACAACCGTACATTCCACATCCAGCCATTAATGCGTGGCGAAACTTACTTCCCTACGGAAACGGAAGTGTTCTTCAATCTGCCTGAAAGAAAAGTTGCAGGAAGTGCGATACCGGTTTTCTCACTCCGCTCGGAAGGCAGTTTCGGTGTAGGCGATTTCGGCGACCTGAAAACATACATAGACTGGGCAGCGGAAACAAACCAGCAGGCAGTACAGATATTACCTATAAACGACACCACAAGAACAAAGACATGGGTAGATTCATATCCGTACAATGCTATTTCAATATACGCATTCCATCCTATGTATATTGACCTGAGACAACTTCCTGCTCTTAAGGATACAGATAAGGCTGCAGAATATGAAAATGAACGCCAGAAACTGAACAGTCTTCCACAAGTGGAATACGAAGGAGTAAACAACACCAAACGTGCATACCTGAAGGACATATTCACTCAGGAAGCCGAAAACATCCTTTCATCGGAAGATTTCAAAACATTCTATTGCAAGAACGAAGAATGGCTTAAACCGTATTCGGCATTCAGCTATCTGAGAGATCTGTATGGTACAGCCGACTTCAATACTTGGCCGGAATACAGCACATACGTTTCCGAAGAGATAGACAAGCTATGCGACAAGGAAGCCGAAACATATCCCGAAATTTCATTCTATTACTTCCTGCAATACGTACTGCATGTACAGCTCCTCGCAGCTGCCAACCATGCACGCAGCAAAGGTGTGATTCTGAAAGGAGATATTCCTATCGGTATAAGCCGCGGAAGTGTGGAAGCATGGGTAGAACCATATTACTTCAATATGAACGGACAGGCAGGTGCGCCACCTGATGCTTTCTCAGTTAACGGTCAGAACTGGGGATTCCCTACATACAACTGGGATATGATGGAAAAAGACAACTACCAGTGGTGGAGAAAGCGTTTCTCAAAAATGGCTGAATACTTCACTGCTTACCGTATCGACCACATACTTGGTTTCTTCCGTATATGGGAAATTCCTGTACACTCTGTACACGGACTGTTAGGACAGTTTGTTCCGGCACTGCCTATGAGCGCGGATGAGATAAAAGGTTTCGGACTGAACTTCCAGAAAGAGTTCATGACAGAACCTTTCATCAACGACTATATGCTTAACACCATATTCGGCGACAAGAGTGATGAGGTACGCAACACTTTCGTACAGCATGATCACCATGACATCTACCGCATGCGTCCTAAGTTCGATACACAGCGTAAAGTCGAAGCTTACTTTGCAGGAAAGACCGATCAGGAAAGCCTCAACTTGAAGGAAGGCCTATACTCATTGATAAGCAATGTTCTGTTCGTAAAAGACAGAAAAAATCCTGAGATGTATCACCCGAGAATATCTGTACAGAACGACTTCATCTACAAGCAGCTCAACTGGCAGGAACAGGAAGCATTCAACAGACTATACAATCATTACTACTACCAGCGACATAACAAGTTCTGGTACGACGAGGCGATGAAAAAATTACCTGTCCTCACCCAGTCAACTTCAATGCTTGTTTGCGGTGAAGACTTGGGAATGGTACCAGACTGTGTGCCATGGGTAATGAACCAGCTGCAGATTCTTTCTCTCGAAATACAGAGAATGCCTAAAGACCCGAAAGACGAGTTCGGACATGTCTATAACTATCCGTTCCGCTCTGTTTGTACTATAGGTACTCACGATATGTCAACCCTCCGTGGTTACTGGAAGGAAGATGCACAAATCACAGAACGCTACTATCATTATGAACTTGGACATTGGGGCGAAGTTCCACAAGATGCACCGGGATGGCTATGCCGTGAGGTTGTAAGCCAGCATCTGAACTGCCCGTCACTACTATGTATCCTGACATGGCAGGACTGGACATCAATAGATGAAACTCTCCGCAATCCGGACATTGAGATAGAACGTATCAACGTTCCTGCAAATCCTCGCCACTACTGGAGATGGAGAATGCACGTCACTCTGGAAGACCTTATGAAGAAAGACGATTTTAACGAACAGATAAGAAACATGATTTCTGAAAGCGGAAGAATCTAAGAATAATCCGCAATCAAGTTATTAACAACCAGACAGGGTTTAAACAGTATTTACAGGCTGTTTAAACCCTGTTCCTTTTTAACACCGTATGTGAATAACACATTAATAACCCCATACATAAATATTGCTACAAGAAAAACAAAATGCGTACCTTTGCACCCGGAAATTTTAAAACCCCATAAAGATGCTTTTACCATACTTGAATGAAAACCTTATAGAAGCCGGATGCGATGAAGCAGGACGAGGATGTCTTGCCGGAGCAGTTTATGCCGCAGCCGTCATTCTGCCGAAGGACTTCAAGAATGAGATGCTGAACGATTCGAAGCAACTGTCTGAGAAACAGCGATATCAGCTAAGAGAAATTATAGAAAAGGAAGCATTGGCATGGGCAATTGGTATTGTAGAACCGGAAGAAATTGATAAAATCAACATTCTGAACGCTTCGTTCCTCGCGATGCACAGAGCAATTGACCAACTGAAAATTACTCCAGAACATTTGCTGATAGACGGCAACCGTTTCAACAAATACAAGAATATTCCGCATACCACAATAGTGAAAGGCGATGGAAAATATCTTTCAATAGCAGCCGCTTCGATACTTGCGAAGACTTATCGTGACGACTATATGAACAGGCTGCACAGTGAATATCCTATGTACGCATGGGATATGAATAAGGGATATCCCACAAAAAAACACCGACAAGCTATAAAGGAATTCGGCACTTCTCCTTATCACCGCCTGAGTTACAACCTTTTAGGCGATACTCAGCTTTCATTAGATTTCTAAATCAAATCATGGATTTTTAACTTCAACAGACGTTATTAACAACATGTTGAAAACCTACGTTATTAACGACCTGTTAATAACCATGTTTCCATGCACTTTCTCTTTGGAAATCATCCGGTAATAATTATAACATTTTTCCAGCATACAAACGCTAAACACGGACATCAAAGTCCACGATAGGACAATTTGACATTAAAACCAGCACCCATAGATGACAATTTGTCAATCTATAAGTTTATCAACACCTGTTAATATATTAATAATGTTTCCACATATTTAAAACGATGGTCTGAAGGTTTAAAATCAGATTATAAACATTAAACGTCGTCTGACAAAAATTCAAGCTTCCGACATCGGCACACAGTTTGCAATATCAATAGTGAACTTGAGGTTCAAAAACCAAGAGTTCAGAAATAATTGAAAATGTATAACTTAAATATAGGAGATTAAAACTATGATGCCGATTAGAAAATATTACAATCAGAACTGGTTACCAAGTATCTTTAACGATTTCTTCGATAACGACTGGATGGAAAAAGCTAACGCTACAGCCCCGGCTATCAATGTTATTGAGAGCGAAAAGAACTACAAAGTAGAGGTTGCAGCTCCAGGAATGACAAAAGACGATTTCAACATCCATTTGGTAGATGACAATGAACTTGTTATTTCTATGGAAAAGAAAGTTGAAAACGAAGATAAGAATAAAGAAGACAAGAAATACTTGCGACGCGAGTTCTCTTACACAAAATTCCAACAGTCACTTTACTTGCCTGACAATGTTGATAAGGAAAAGATAAGTGCTAATGTTTCAGATGGTGTATTGACTATCGAGTTGCCGAAGTATTCACCAGAAGAAAAAGCTAAGGTTAATCGTGTTATTGAAATACATTAATCATTGGTAAACCAAATAAGAGCCTCCCGCCAACAGTCAACGGGGGGCTCTGTTTTTATGTGAAAAAAACATTTATAAACCACCAACTTTAAAAACTCAAAATATATGGCTTTTATAGATTATTACAAAGTACTGGGCGTAGAACGTAATGCCACACAAGATGATATCAAGAAAGCCTATCGTAAGATGGCCAGAAAGTATCATCCTGACCTGAACAAAGACGACCCTAACGCCAAAGACAAGTTTCAGGAGATAAACGAAGCTAACGAAGTTTTGAGCGATCCTGAAAAAAGAAAGAAATACGACGAATACGGCGAACACTGGAAACATGCCGACGAATTCAAGGCTGAACGTGAAGCATACCAGAGAGCACAAGAGAAAGGCGGACAATCTGCATACTGGTACTCCGTAAATGGCGACGATTTCATGGGCGGATTCGGAAGAGGAAATGCAAGCGGATTCTCCGACTTCTTCGAGCAGCTGTTCGGACATGGAGCCTCAGCGGGCAGAAGCGGAAGAGATTACAACATGATGAGCCGTGGAGGTGATATAGAAGCACAGATGAATCTTTCACTCCGTGAGGCAGCTGTCACGCACAAACAGACTTTCAGCGTGAACGGCGAGAACCTGCGTATAACCATACCTGCAGGTATTGCCGACGGACAAATGATAAAGCTGAAAGGCCACGGCGAGAAAGGCAGCAACGGAGCTCCTGACGGTGACCTTTACATCACCTTCCAGATAGCTCCAGATCCAGAGTTCAAACGTGAAGGTGACGACCTGTTCACAGATGTCGATATAGACCTTTATACAGCTGTTCTTGGAGGTACTGTGAACGTCAAGACCATAGACGGAATGGTTAAGCTGAAAGTAAATCCGGGCACTCAGAACGACACAAAAGTCAGACTGCGTGGTAAAGGATTCCCTGTTTATAAGAAAGAAGGTACTTTCGGCGATTTGATTGTGACATATCATGTGGATATACCTACATCTTTAAGCGAAAAGCAGAAAGAACTGTTCACACAGTTGAAAAATAGCTAAAATTGAAGCGATAATCCATAGATAATAACTTTATCAATTACAACAGATTTATGGCAGCCAATTCCTCAGTCAGTGCGTTAATACCTTTCTGAATCTTCTCCAACTGCTGCTTGCGAGGTTTATGCACTCCGGCCGCATAATGCCACAACTGGCGTTCATTGATGCCGGTTATCCGACTCAATGCGGCCTTAGTGAAAATACTACTGTAGTAGTTGATAAATGTAGAAGCATCTATTTTAAATTTTAAGGAAAATTCCCCTTTGAGAATTTCGCAAGGATTCGGATTGTCCTCCAAATATAAGTCTATAGCTTCTTTCATGTTATCTTCAATCTCCCTTATGTTATTACCAACCGTAATAACAGGAGCACCTTCGATATAAGCACTAAGATTGTTGCCGGCATGTTCCACAATAACTTCAACTGTTCTCATTTTGACCACCATTTTATAGTTAAACAAAAGAGGCTGGGGCTATTTTAGCCCCGCTTGCCTCAAAATGCTGTAATAAGTGCCTTTTTCAACGCCTTTCTTTCCATGATTCGGAACGACTACCGTTATTCCGTCTTTTTCAAACTTCATGTGGCTGCCCTTCTGGCTTTTTAGAACGAAGCCGTTGTCAAGCAACATAGTTACAACCTCCTTAACTGACTTGTAACTCATAGCGTTTTTGACTTTATTACTTTGCAAATATAGTAAATCCACGAATAATTCACAAACAATATATTCTCATTTTTACTATAATTGAAAGTATATTCTAAATTATCCATTATAAGCTCTATATTAAAAATACTCAAAACATTCGCTCAAAAAGCAGATATTTTGTACTTTTGCAGCCGGAAAACAAATTGGATTTCAAACTTCTAAAACATATTACAATTATGGCAAAGAAAGCACTTTTAATGATCCTCGACGGATGGGGCTGCGGCGACCATCAAAAAGACGATGTAATCTTTAACACTCCTACTCCTTACTGGGACAGCCTGTTGGCTAACTACCCTCACTCACAATTGCAGGCAAGCGGTGAAAACGTAGGTCTTCCTGACGGACAGATGGGTAACTCAGAAGTTGGTCACCTCAACATCGGTGCAGGACGCATCGTTTATCAGGATTTGGTAAAAATCAACCGTGCTTGTGCCGACGGAAGCATCATGAAGAACCCTGAAGTTGTTTCTGCCTTCACATACGCTAAGGAAAACGGTAAGAACATACACTTCATGGGTCTTACTTCAAACGGTGGCGTTCACTCTTCACTAGACCACTTGTTCCGCCTTTGCGACATCGCTAAAGAATACGGAATCGAAAATACTTTCATCCACTGCTTCATGGACGGTCGTGACACAGACCCTAAGAGCGGTAAAGGATTTATTGAAGAACTTACTGCACACTGCGCTAAATCAGCAGGTAAAATTGCTTCTATCGTAGGTCGTTTCTATGCAATGGACCGCGACAAACGTTGGGAACGTGTGAAAGAAGCTTACGACTTGCTCGTTAACGGTACAGGCAAGAAAGCTACAGACATGGTTCAGGCTATGCAGGAATCATACGATGAAGGTGTTACTGACGAATTCATCAAACCTATCTCTAACGCTAACTTCGACGGTACTATCAAAGAAGGCGACGTAGTTATCTTCTTCAACTACCGTAACGACCGTGCAAAAGAGCTTACTATCGTTCTTACTCAGCAGGATATGCCTGAAGCTGGTATGAAGACTATTCCAGGACTTCAGTACTACTGTATGACTCCATACGATGCTTCATTCAAGGGTGTACACATCCTCTTCCCTAAGGAAAACGTACAGAACACTCTTGGCGAATACCTCGCTGCAAACGGAAAGACTCAGCTTCACATCGCTGAAACAGAAAAGTATGCACACGTTACATTCTTCTTCAACGGTGGACGTGAAACTCCGTACGACAACGAAGACCGTATCCTGGTTCCTTCTCCAAAGGTTGCTACTTACGACCTGAAGCCTGAAATGAGCGCTTACGAAGTTAAGGACAAACTGGTAGAAGCTATCAACACTCAGAAATACGACTTCATCGTTGTTAACTATGCTAACGGTGACATGGTAGGCCACACTGGTATCTACGAAGCTATCGAAAAGGCTGTTGTTGCTATCGACAACTGCGTGAAAGATACAGTAGAAGCTGCTAAGGCTAACGACTACGAAGTAATCATCATCGCTGACCACGGAAATGCTGACCACGCATTGAACGAAGACGGAACTCCTAACACTGCTCACTCACTTAACCCGGTTCCATTTGTTTACGTAACAGCAAACAAGGACGCTAAGGTTGAAAATGGTGTATTGGCAGACGTTGCTCCTTCTATCCTTCACATCATGGGTATGGCTCAGCCAGCTGATATGACAGGAAAAGACCTAATTAAATAATTATTATCAGAATATTAAATATAAAGGGGTGGATGCACAAACATCCACCTTTTTTTTAATCATAAATCAATAATAACGTGGTTCAGATAGACGATGTAGTAGTAAGCCTCGACGTATTCCGCGAGAAATTCCTTTGCAATCTTGATGCCTGCAAGGGAGAATGCTGTATAGAAGGTGATGCCGGCGCACCTGTAGAACTTGAAGAGGTAGAAAAACTTGAGGAAGTACTTCCTGTGATATGGGACGACCTTTCGCCTGAAGCACGTGCGGTTATAGACAAACAGGGAGTAGTTTATACAGACCAGGACGGTGATCTGGTGACTTCCATCGTAAACGGCAAAGATTGTGTTTTCACATATTACGACGAGAAAGGCTACTGTTATTGCGCAATAGAAAAAGCCTATCGCGAAGGCAAATGTAATTTCTACAAACCGATATCTTGTCATCTGTATCCTATCAGAATAGGCGATTACGGCCCTTTCAAGGCTGTAAACTATCACAGATGGGACGTATGTAAGGCTGCGGTTCTGCTTGGAAAGAAAGAAAATCTGCCGGTCTATAAATTTCTGAAAGAACCTTTGATAAGGAAGTTCGGTCAGGCATGGTATGATGAATTGGAGAATGTGGCAGAGGAACTGAAGAAACAGAAGTTGATATAATATTATTCATAAAACATTTATCCCCTGTTTAGAAGTACTTTGTAAATACTATCCAAACAGGGGATAAACATATAATGTAATCTATTATCTTCAGAAATTCAGACTCACTCCCGCCATTACATTAAATCCCTGAACAGGATATCCGCTTTCCGTCACATAATTCTTATTCAAGATATTGTTCAGCTTCAGGAATACATTCACCCTGTCGTTGAACAGATATTCCGCGCCTAAATTCAGTTCATTCACAGCATCAGCCTTTATGCTCAATGTCTTTTTACGCCCCTCGTAAGTATATTCTAGCATTGCATGGAAGCCATTGAATACCTTGGCACGGGCATTAAATCCGATACTGTAAAGCGGTTTCAACCATAACAGATGTTCCATTTCATTCTGAACATTCCAACTGTAGAAATTACCGTTAAAACCAAAGTCCAACATATCTCTGAAAGAATAATCAACAGAAAGACCAGCATATGCCACACGCGCCTTTGCCTGTGCTATTCCATTATAAATACCTCCTCCATCTGCATAAGGCATAGAGAAAAGTTCATTTCTCGTCTCACGATATCCTCCATATATTCCTAAGCCGAAACCTGCAACCGGCGATGCCTTCAGACCGAGTTTTGCATCATACGGAGTGTATGAAGTATTAAGCTGTATTGGCTGAACCCAGAACGGAGAGAAACCGTTTATTGTTCCGAAATCATTCAGACGTGTATTACCCGTAACATGAACATAAAGCACATAATTGTCGGCAAATGTATAATCAAACTTTACATCTGGCGAAAGTTTCAGTCCACCATCGTTCGAAATCTGGAAATCAACATTCACTCCGGCAGTAAAAGATACAGATTCTGTACTTACCGAATAATAAGGACGAAGCTTTATCAGTGAATAGTTGCTGAACGACTTGTCATAGAACACATTGTCCATACCCAATAATACACCTACATCCTGTCTGTCATCAATCCCAGCTGAAATATATCCTTGAGTATGTACTACACTCTCCGACATGCTTCCCGGAATATATATGCCATGTTTGCGGTTGAACATCTTATATCCCGTCTGTAAGCCGAATTCTACCGGAAGAGCATCTTTCACAGAAGATACACCTACATATCCACCACCTGACATGAACAACTGATGTCCGAACGAAGGTGCATCAGTTTTCTCTTCAGTCTGTGATGTTGACGCTGACAACTGTACATCAGGCATATAACTGAATACCTGCGATGCAAAATTACCGCCTACGTACATGCTCACCTTATCGAAATCGTGAGTATATTTAAGTGAAGCACCTGTACGGAAGAAACGATGCTTCCACTCCTTATCGTAATTGAGAGTCGGTATATCCGTCACCGGATCAAAATCATATCCTGCATCAATATTACCTGAATAGCCATGGAATGTAGCCATTACATCCAAGACATCCCTGTCGGTGATATTCCACAAATATGAGCCTTTAAAATCAGTATTGTTTCTGTTTCCGTAAGCCAGACGCACGTAACCTCTTCTGGCCTTATCCTCTGTAACCTCCCTGTTCATAACATCCATGTGATAAACAGGAAACTTGTTCAACTGATGCACTGACGATGCATAGTTGATCTGTGTTTTCGCCACAGCCGGTTCTTCTATCTTTGGCAATACATTCACCTTGAATGCATCCATCACCTCAGGATTATACTGGTTCTCTACCACCACCGTACGGTTTACGGTAGAGTCATTCTTCTGTTGCTGTTGTGCCGCCACATTAGTCAGTGTGACAAGTCCGGCACATATCAAAATCTGTTTTCTATATTTCTTCATTGTCGTTACTGGTTAAGTTTAGCCAATCTGGTTTCTATCATTTCCGCTATGTCATCTTCTGCCTGATAGTTCTGCTGCAGAGACAACAGATACTGTTTTGCATCCAGTTTGCGTCCGAGTTTCACATACACATCACTCAACAGCACAAAACTTCTTGCAAGCCAGTAGGCGTGCGGTGTACTTACCTCGATATATTGCAGTATTTCCTTCTCGGCTGCCTCGGTCTTTCCTTCATCGAAGTAAATTTGTGCCACCAGATATTTGGCTTCGGCACCATATACATTTCTAGTATCTCCTGCAAGGGCTTTCAGGTCAGCAAGAGCTTCATTGCTCTGTCCGTTCTTGATGAATGCCTTTGCTCTATAGTATCTTGCCTCGTTTTCCAGTTCAGGTGCAAGCTTGCTGTGAGCCATCATAGCCGATGCGGCACTGATAGTTTCGTTTGTATCTCCAGCCATATATGCGCTGCGCAAAGCACCGGTCTGTGCCTGAAGACGTTCTTCCTGGTTTCCGGCACGGTCAGCCAAGCGTTTATAAAGTTCCAATGAACGGCTATACTCTTTACCATTGTAAGCCATCTGCGCGCACAGAGTCATAGCCTCTGTAGAGAATTTGCTGTCAGGATATTCCAGAACCTTGTTCAGATGTGATGTAGCTCCAGAGTAATCCTTTTCGTTATATGCTATGATACCTAGATAATATGATGCATTCACACTGAAGGCTCCCTGCGGGAACGACTGCAAATAAGACGTAAAGCTACTCTTGGCCTCAGCAATGTTTCCACGCATATACGCACGTTCGGCAGCTGTATATGTCAGTGAATCACGTTCGTTTACGTCAAAGTTTGCGCCACCCGGCAGAGATGAAGCATACGACATATATTCGTCCACCTTATTAATATCTATATATACAGATTTCAAGTCACGCTGAGCCATTCTAGCCTCTTCACTTCCAGGATAATCTGCAATAACCTTCTTATATGCGGCAATAGCTTCATTGAATTTGTCATTCTGATAATAAAGCAGAGCTATCTCGCTTGCCGCCTTGCGTGCCAGCTGGCTTTCAGGCCATTTTTCAACAAGGATCTTATATCGTCCTATAGCATTGTCTGCCTGTTCCATCTGTACAAAAGCACGTCCCTGTTCGTACAGCGCATCATCAATGTATTGTGATGAAGGATATTTTGACAGAAGGATATTTAGTGTTTCTATCTTTCCGGTATAGTCGCGCTGCAAACCTTTCACGAAAGCCTCCTGGAACAGAGAGTAGTCACCGTATGAAGGTTCGATAGATACAGCCTTGGCATACTGTGCACGTGCCTCATCAAAACGGCGTGCATAGAAATAGCAGTCGCCGGCACGATTGCAGGCATCCCCCCTAACAGAAGCATCTATGGCAGCATCCGTATCTGCACATCTCACGAACCATGTCAGAGCCTTATCGTAATTCTTCTGTTTGAACGATGTATATCCCATGTTATAAAGAGCAAGACCATACTCCATACTCTTCTTGTCTGTGGCAAATTCCATATACTGTCTATAGTCGGCAGCCGCCTGTGCAAACCTGTCAAGACGGTATTTTGCCTCACCACGCCAGAAATATGAGTCAGCTTTGGTCTGTGCATTATATCTGCCAAGCTGAAGCGACTGAGAGAAATAGTCTATGGCATTCTCGAACGAAGCCTGGGCAAAAGCCTGTGTACCAAGACGGAACAGCAGTTTCTGTTTTGCTTCCAATATTCGCGTTCCAGGCTGGCTGATTTTAGCAATGGAGTTCAAGGCAGCCATATAACTGCGAGTGTTCATATACACCTCGATAAGATAATCATTCACCTTATCGGTATATTGCGAATGTGGAAATTCATTAAGGAAACGTTCGAACACCGTAACAGACTCTGCAAACGGAGAATACGACGTTTCATGAATACACAGGGCATAGTTATATAGAGCCTGCTCCTTTATCTGCATATTACGGTTGGATGCAGCCGCCTGTTCGAAAGCCATTCGCGCCTGGTTACGTTCTTTCAGGTTCAGATACGCAAGTCCCATGTGCAGATAAGCATTCTGCGACATGTCATCATCCGCACCTGTCACTCTTCCCAGATTTTCTGCAGCTTCAGAATAAACTTGAGTATTGAAATAACTCATACCCAGCTTATACAGAGCATTACGCTGCGGATTAGAAGCCTCGTTACAATAAGGAGAAAGATAATTCACAGCAGCTGTATAATCCCTCTGCGAGTAAGCAGCCTCACCCGCTATTCTCTTCATTTCAAGCGATTTTTCATTTCCGGGATAGTCATTAAGATATTTCAGAGCCATATTCCTTGCTGCAGCATAATCACCAGTGATAAGGCTGATGTCTGCCATATAATATGGAGCAAGTTCCGCATAGTTCTTATTGTCCTTTACAGAAGAAAAGCCTTTCATTGCAGAATCGTATCTTCCTGCCGAATAGTCTATATAAGCCAGGCTGTATGTGGCGTCGTCCGAATATTTCGTGCTGGCCTCTTTCAATACCGTGAGCCATGCAGTAGCTTCCTCTGTATTTCCTATCTCAAGATAAGACTGCGCCAGACGATAGACATTATCGTCTCTTTCTTCATTTCCCAAGGCATCGAAATCACAACCTCTGTAACATGCAATGGCTTTCAGGTATTCCTTATCGAAGAAATACGAAGATGCGATAAGAGCCTGTACCCTATTCTTGTATCTTGACTCAGGATGATTTTCCAGATATGTCTCAAGTTTCTTGATGCGGTCCGGCAAGCGCAACTCGTATGCAGTACATGCCAGCATATACTCGGCCTCATCCACAAACTCCGCACAGTTACCCGAATCCATATAACGCATCAATGTCTGTCGGGCAGCAGCATAATCATGACGCATAAACAGTTGTTTTCCATCGTTGAACAGCCTGCTCTGACCTGTCAACGGTTCAGTCTGCTGCGCACCTGCCACAATAGGCATAGTCATCAACAGACCGGCTATAAATGCGTTTCCTTTATTCTTCATAAATATATAAGTTATCTATTGTATTCATTTATAAAACGTTCCACTCCCTTGCGTACAGAATCCAGTCCGAAGTCCTGAGGATTTATCTTGTCCAAAGGCATCCAGAAAGTCTCTGCCACGTCGTCCATAGCTTCCAGAACAGAGTCATTCTCTACCCTGCATAGGAAAAACATATCCATGGTGTGTACAAGAAAACCTGAATAAAGATATGTATTCGGATATGAGAACAGATACTCTGCCTTCACCACATCAAGCCCTGTCTCTTCCTTCACTTCACGCGCAACTCCTTCTTCCGCCGTCTCAAACATATCAATAAATCCTCCGGACAGGTCAAGAGTCCCTTTGGCAGGATCTTTCGCACGTCGGCACACCAAAAGTTCATTTTTGGAATTAAGGATGAAAGCTACAGTTGCCGCACTGGAGTTGAAATAATACACAAAGCCACAGTCGGCACATTTCTTCGATTTGAAATTGTGTTCCTCAAAATGCGGAGAACCGCATACAGGACAATATTTGAACAGATGTAAAGGGTGCATAATAACACAAGTTTAGTTACAGTGGCAAAGTTAACAGAAATAATGATAATATGTTACATTTCTGACATAAAGAACAATTTAGAATAAAGTTGTGTTTATATCATTTAGTCAGTTTATGAAAGTTTTGCAAAACAAAACTATAAAAAATATTGTTATATAACAGATATAATGCTCTTTTTATTTAAAAAATGATGATTTTCTGAATAAAATATCGAAATAATAAAAAAGTTTTTCTACATTTGCTTACAAAATGACATAACAAAACATACAATTATGGAAAAAATTGATAAATTAGACAAACAAATTCTGGAAATTATCTCTCAGAACGCGCGTATTCCTTTCAAAGACGTAGCAGCTGAATGTGGAGTATCACGTGCAGCAATTCATCAGCGCGTACAACGCCTGATCGATCTGGGCGTAATTATCGGTTCAGGATACAATGTCAACCCTAAGAGCTTAGGCTACATGACATGTACATACGTTGGTATCAAGCTGGAAAAAGGCTCAATGTATAAAAGCGTTGTGGCAGAACTGAACAAGATTCCTGAAATCGTGGAATGTCACTTCACTACAGGTCCTTACACAATGCTTACAAAGCTATATTCTAAAGACAACGAGCATCTGATGGATTTATTGAACTCACGTATTCAGGAAATTCCTGGTGTTACTGCCACTGAAACACTGATTTCATTGGAACAGAGCATAAAGAAAGAAATCCCTATTCATCTGGATAAATAATGGAAATCATAACCGAACTTAACGCGGGAGGCATTATAATCGGCCTGTGTACATTCCTTATAATAGGACTTTTCCACCCCATAGTGGTAAAAGCGGAATATTATTGGGGTACAAAGTGCTGGTGGATTTTTCTACTTCTTGGAATATTAGGTATAGCAGGTTCTGTTATAACCGACAACATCCTTGTTTCCACACTTCTTGGTGTATTTTCTTTCTCATCTTTTTGGACGATAAAGGAACTTTTCGAACAAAGGGAAAGAGTCATTAAAGGATGGTTCCCCATGAATCCTAAAAGGAAGGATGAATACAGGAAATACTCCGATAATAAAAGATAAACATTTATGAGATAAAAGAGTTCATGGATTTCTTTGCTGAAACACATGAACTCTTTTTTTATCCAATAAAAACCGAAAAATCATGCAAAACATAAAGAACAATCTGACAGAACTAATAGGAAACACTCCGATGCTTAGACTCAACAATATAGAGACTGCTCATAATTCGGTAGCAACAGTTATAGCCAAGCTTGAAATGTTCAATCCCGGAGGAAGCGCAAAAGACAGGATTGCACTCAACATGATAAACGATGCCGAGAAAAAAGGCATACTCAAACCAGGAGCAACAATAATAGAACCTACAAGCGGCAACACAGGTGTAGGGTTGGCATGGATTGCCGGACTCAAAGGATACAAGCTGATACTGACAATGCCGGAGACCATGAGTCGCGAACGTCAGCTCCTGCTGAAAGCATACGGTGCTGAACTTGTACTGACAACAGGGAGCAAAGGAATGAGCGGAGCAATAGAAAAAGCGAAGGAACTGAATTCGGAAATATCCGGCTCAGTAATATTGCAGCAATTCTGCAACCCTGCCAACCCTGAAGCGCATTATAATACTACAGCCGAAGAAATATGGAGAGACACTGAAGGCAAAATAGACGTATTCGTGGCCGGAGTTGGCACAGGAGGAACAATAAGCGGAACAGGCTGTAAGCTGAAAGAAAAAAATCCGGCGATAGAACTGGTAGCCGTAGAACCTGACTCATCAGCCGTTATATCAGGAGACAAACCCGGACCACACAAGCTACAAGGTATTGGGGCAGGATTTATTCCCGACACACTAAATACAAAAATCTTAGACCGAGTAATTAGAGTTACTAACGAAGATGCGATGTCCACAGCACGCGAACTGGCAACCAAAGAGGGAATATTATGCGGAATATCATCAGGAGCGGCAGCATACGCAGCCATCAAACTGTCGCAAGAGCCGGAATATAAAGGAAAGAATATAGTGGTATTATTGCCTGACACAGGCGAGAGATACCTCTCGACAGAACTTTTCGACAGATAAAGAAAAAGCCCCGCTAATGCGAGGCTTTTCTTGTATAGTATCAACTCTCTTTCTTATAAAAAATCTTTCCCACACGGTTTATATGCTCACCTATAGGAGTATCCATATTCTTATTATAATCAACCACATCAACCTTATAGAGCAATCCCAAATCCTCTATCTGAATATTTATATCCATCAGTTGATTAAATGTGAGATCATGTCCTATAGCCGCCAAATCAATATCAGACCCTTCCGAATAAGAGCCTTTGGCTCTGGAACCAAAAATAAGCACCTCTTCAATATTCGGAAAACGCTGAAAGACACTGCATATATCCGCTACAACCGTATCACTTAAACCGTACATAATGTATTTATCAATTTAGTTTATCAGTTAAACCAACCCCAAGCGGAGTTTCTCCTGTTCGAGTTTATCATCCAACTGTTTCAGCAGATGAGAATATTCATCATATATCTTGCGTACAATCTCAATGGCATCTCCCTCATTATAAGTATGCGAAGTGGTTATCCGTGCCTTAGCCATTCTGCGCCAACCATCATGGTTTGAAATCATACCATCCTCAAACGCCATCTGAAGTGTACCATTCGGACCTTGTACAAACTCGTAGCCCTTATACCTCATCAAATCCTGAAGAGTCTTCCAGGCAAGTTCGAAAGTATACTCAAAACGCTGTATCAACCCTTCCATTTCCAGTTCAGACAAATCATCCGCCCTCTTTTCAGATTCTGTTATATCCAGAATACGCTTATTCGCACGATGATAGCTATCATATCTTTGTAACCAACGTATATCCTGTTCCATATTTATATCAATAGTCATATATTTATAAAATGAAATACGAGTAACACAAAGATAACGATTTATTATAAATCGTCAAAATACTATACTAAAGAAATATAAATGAATGGAATTAGCTTTTTAGGACTAAACTTAATTAAAGAAAGAATATCTTCTGAAGTGGGCGTTGACGGATTCGAACCGCCGACCCTCTGCTTGTAAGGCAGATGCTCTGAACCAGCTGAGCTAAACGCCCGAAAGGAGAATATTTGATCAAATTATTTCTTTGAAGTGGGCGTTGACGGATTCGAACCGCCGACCCTCTGCTTGTAAGGCAGATGCTCTGAACCAGCTGAGCTAAACGCCCGAAAGGGGGAAATTTGATCAATTATTTTTTAGGAGTGGGCGTTGACGGATTCGAACCGCCGACCCTCTGCTTGTAAGGCAGATGCTCTGAACCAGCTGAGCTAAACGCCCCTAAAACAAATTGATAAAGAGATTTAATAGGAGTGGGCGTTGACGGATTCGAACCGCCGACCCTCTGCTTGTAAGGCAGATGCTCTGAACCAGCTGAGCTAAACGCCCGAAAAGGTCTCTTTGTCAATTGCGATGCAAAGGTATTACTTTTTTTTTAACCGACAATACATTTCCCGTTTTTTTTCTCAAAAAAACCTGTTTTTATTCTTTTTCGTACGTAATCATCATGCAGAAAGACCTTACATGTTTATCTCCACACGGCCGTGTGGAGTACTCGACACGAACGTGAGGAGAACTCCGCACGAGCGTGTGGAGATCTTGACACGAGCGTGTGGAGACAGACCAGTTTTGTATTTCTGAAAACTGAAACACCTCATTCATTTCAGTAACTCAAAAAGACATTTCAGAAAGTTAAAATCTTATCATACAGTCAGCGCATCCCCCGAGTTTGAAGGTTCAATACAGATAAGCCGTGAGAAAGTTCCTGCAATAAAAATGTGGTTGGCTGAGGGAATATAATATTAAACTATATCTTTGCAACCGGAAAAAACAATAAACTAAAAGTTATGATTTGGAATATCTTTATATTGGTTGCAGGTCTGGCACTGATATTGGCAGGAGCCAACGCACTGACAGACGGAGCCGCATCGGTGGCTAAACGGTTTAAAATATCCGACCTCGTAATCGGTCTTACTATCGTGGCATTCGGTACATCAGCCCCTGAGCTGGTAATAAGCCTCCTGTCTTCAATACAGGGTAGCGCGGAAATGGCGATAGGTAATGTGGTGGGTAGCAATATCTTCAACATACTTATGATTATAGGCTGTACGGCTATGGTACTCCCGATACAGGTGGGACAAGGCACAATGAGCAAGGAGACACCTCTGGTTATTCTTTCTTCGTTTGTACTTGCCTTCATGGCCAATGATATCTGGCTTGACGGTGGAAGCAGCAATGTGATAGGCCGTGCCGACGGACTTGTACTCTTAGCTTTCTTCCTTATATTCATGCGCTACACATTCTCAATAGCCCGCAATCAGGAGGGAGAATCTGAAGAACAGAAAATAGCAGAAATGCCTGTATGGCGTTCTTCAGTCTATATCCTTGGCGGACTGGCAGGACTGATTTTCGGAGGACAATGGTTTGTGGAAGGTGCCAGCGGTATAGCCTCATCACTTGGAGTGAGCGACTCTATTATAGGTCTGACACTTGTAGCCGGAGGTACATCACTGCCTGAGCTTGCCACTTCGGTGACAGCCGCTCTGAAGAAAAATCCGGGAATAGCTATAGGAAACGTGATAGGAAGCAACCTGTTCAATCTGTTCTTCGTACTGGGATGCAGTGCTTCGGTATCGCCACTGCCTATGGGAAATATCAACAACATTGATATTCTGGTACTTGTATTGTCGTCCGTACTGTTCTGGTTGGTAGGCTGGTTCTTCAAAAAACGCACTATTACAAGAATCGAGGGTGCCTTACTTGTGATTTGTTATATAGCTTACACAACATATCTTATTATGCAGCAACAGGCATAACAGACATATATAAAGAAAACGTCCGGAGAGATAAACACAATTATCATCCGGACGTTTTTCTTTATATATTAGTTCAAAAAATTATTCAGCAAAACGCTTAGCCTGTTCAGCAATCAGTTCTACGTCATCAAAATAATTGATTTTCATTGCCTTGCGAACCTCATCCATGGTCTGTGCAGCTGTTTCGCGTGCCACTTCGCAACCTTTCTTCAACATTTCGTAAACAGCAGGGATATCTTTCTCGAACTCGCTGCGGCGTTCACGGATAGGTCCGAGTTCTTCCTGCATGATGGCTGCAAGGAACTTCTTCACCTTCATGTCACCAAGACCGCCACGTGTGTAGTGAGCTTTCAATTCGTCAAGATTCGGATAGTCAGGCAAGTAACGTCCGAAGTGTTCAGGACGGCAGAATGCGTCAAGATATGTAAACACACAGTTGCCTTCCAGTTTTCCCGGGTCGCTCACCTTGATGTGTGTAGGGTCGGTGTACATGCTCTTTACCTTCTTTTCCACTTCATCGGCAGAATCTGACAGATAGATACAGTTTCCAAGCGATTTACTCATCTTAGCCTTTCCGTCTGTTCCAGGAAGACGAAGACATGCTGCATTGTCAGGAAGAAGGATTTCAGGTTCTACCAGTGTCTCGCCGTAAATATGGTTGAAACGGCGGACGATTTCACGAGTCTGTTCTATCATAGGTTCCTGGTCTTCACCCACAGGCACTGTAGTAGCCTTGAAAGCAGTGATATCAGCCGCCTGGCTGATAGGATATGTAAAGAAGCCTACCGGGATACTTGTCTCGAAGTTACGCATTTGGATTTCAGTCTTCACTGTCGGGTTACGCTGAAGGCGTGACACAGTAACAAGGTCCATGAAATAGAAACTCAACTCGCAAAGTTCCGGGATCTGTGACTGAATGAAAATGGTAGATTTGTTCGGGTCAAGACCTACTGCAAGATAGTCAAGAGCCACTTCGATAACATTTTGACGAACTTTTTCAGGATTGTCTATATTGTCAGTCAAAGCCTGTCCATCGGCTTCAAAAACGAATATCTTATCAAATTTTCCAGAGTTCTGGAGTTCCACACGACGACGCAGAGAACCCACATAATGACCTATATGAAGCTTACCGGTTGGACGGTCGCCGGTCAGTATAATTTTTTCTTTTGCCATATATTAATTTATTTATAATTCCGATTTGCCGCAAAAATACAAAATAAAGAAGTATTTTGCACTAAACATTTAAACTTTAATTACTTGGATGTATTATTCTTACCGAATAACGAAAAACTCTCACCGAAAGTTTTTGAATAGAAAATCAGCAATGCTATAGTGCCACAACTTATTGCCGCATCTGCAAGATTAAACACAGGTGCAAAGAAAATAAAGTGATTTCCACCTACAACAGGCATCCATGCCGGCCAGTCAAATTCGAATAACGGGAAATAAAACATATCCACTACCCTACCATAAAGCCAATCCGCATAACCTTCTCCGGCAGGAACGAAAGTAGCGACACTGGAATAAGTACTTTCACTGAAAATTGCTCCGTAGAATATACTGTCGATTACATTTCCTATGGCTCCGGCAAAAATCAGGGAGATACAGGTTATATAACCGTTCTTGTATTTCGCCTTCACAAGCTTCATTATATACCACAATATAAACCCTGAAAATATCAGTCGCATAATTGTCTGAACAGCCTTAGGCATAACCTGCATACCGAATGCCATACCGTTATTTTCGATGAATGTAAGATAGAACCAGTCTGTTATACGAACACTTTCTCCATAATGGAAATTGGTCTTTATTATTATCTTAATGAGTTGGTCAAGAATTATAGTAACAAGTATCACGGCTATTGCCAATATTGATTTTGATTTATTGTTCATATAAATGTCTGATTAATTTAATTTCTGTTTCATTGAAGTGTGAATTACAGTAAGCCCGTAACTGTTTGCAAAGATAGTTATTCGAATGAAGAAACCTATTATATTTATCATAATTCATGATACGATATTTACCTCATAAATTTCTACTGAATAATGATGACTAAGATTTTAGCCACATTAAAGAAATTCCATCAATCTGTTAACAGAGTTATGTCACTATCGTGTAAACAATAAAGGTTTATTACTTTTTTATTTTTATTTTCTTGTTTATTCGATAATAACACATACCTTTGTTTATACAGAAACAAAATAGACAAAAAGATGAAAGTAGGATTATTTATTCCCTGTTATATCAATGCTGTTTATCCCGAAGTTGGAGTCGCTTCATATAAGCTTCTTAAAAGCTTGGGGGTAGATGTTGACTATCCGTTAGACCAGACCTGCTGCGGACAGCCTATGGCGAATGCAGGGTTCGAAAACGAATCGAAGGAATTAGCCAAGCGATTCGATAGATTATTTGAAAGCTATGATTATATAGTCGGTCCTTCTGCCAGTTGTGTAGTATTTGTGCGCGATCATTATGGCAATCTGCTGGAAGGAGAAAAACATCGTTGTGCCAGCGAAGGCAAGATATACGATATCTGCGAGTTTATTCACGATGTAGTAAAACCGTCTTCCCTTCAGGCTTCATTCCCTCATAAAGTAAGTATTCAGAACAGTTGTCATGGAGTGCGTCTGATGAAACTTTCTTCTCCAAGCGAATTGAACATACCTTATTATAATAAATTGCGCGATTTGCTGTCGTTGGTGAAGGATATCACGATTGTAGAGCCGGAACGTCCTGACGAGTGTTGTGGTTTTGGCGGTATGTTTGCCGTAGAAGAGCACGATGTATCAGGGCAAATGGGGCGTGATAAAGTAAAACGTCACATGGCTACGGGAGCCGAATATATTGTAGGAGCTGATGGCTCTTGTCTGATGCATCAGAACGGTATTATCTCCCGTGAGAAACTTCCTATAAAGACAATTCATATTGTTCAAATATTAGCTGCAGGACTATGAGTACGAAACATTCAAAAGCTGCCGGAAAGTTTTTGGAGAATAAAGAACTGGCAGCATGGCACGATGAAACATTGTGGATGGTTCGTGCCAAGCGTGATAAAGTGAGTAAAGAAGTTCCCGAATGGGAACATCTGCGTGATATGGCATCTGCTATAAAGATGTATAGCAACAGTCATTTGGAGAAGTTACTGTTGGAATTTGAAAAAAATGCCTTGGCCAACGGTGCCCATGTCTATTGGGCGAAAGATGCCGATGAGTATTGTTCCATTGTCTATAATATATTGAAAGGACATCAGGTGAAGCATTTTATCAAAAGCAAATCAATGCTTGCTGAGGAATGTGGACTGAATGAATTTCTGGAGAAGAAAGGTATAGATGTAGTTGAAAGCGATTTGGGAGAACGTATTCTTCAGCTTATGCACCAGCGTCCCAGTCATATTGTAATGCCCGCCATCCATATAAAGAAAGAAGAGATAGGAGAGTTATTTGTACGTGAGATGGGGACAGAACCTGGGAATAATGATCAGACTTATCTTACCCATGCTGCACGTAAAAACCTGCGCCGTAAGTTTATCGAAGCCGAAGCAGCTATGACAGGTGCAAATTTTGCTGTTGCTTCAACCGGAGAATGCGTCGTTTGTACAAACGAAGGTAATGCCGATATGGGAACATCGCAGCCCAAACTTCAGATAACAGCGTTCGGTATGGAGAAAATTGTACCGGACCGTGATGCACTGGGAGTATTTACCCGTCTGCTTGCCCGTTCTGGTACCGGACAGCCTATCACAACCTATACATCTCATTATCGTAAACCTCGCAAGGGAGGAGAGTTGCATATCATCATTGTAGATAATGGCCGAAGCCGTATTTTGGCCGATCAGGAACATGTCAAAACATTGAACTGTCTTCGCTGTGGAGCATGTATGAATACATGTCCTGTATATCGCCGTTCGGGAGGTTACTCATACACTTACTTTATCCCCGGTCCTATAGGTATCAATCTGGGCATGCTGAAAGCACCTCTTCATTACTATGATAACGTATCGGCATGTTCTTTGTGCTATTCATGTCAGAACGTGTGTCCTGCAAAGGTAGATCTGGCAGATCAGATTTATCACTGGAGACAGCAACTACATACACTAGGGGTAGCCAACTCTTCCAAGAAACTGATGTCAGGTGGTATGAAATTCCTTATGTCGCGTCCGGCATTATTCAATTTCGCTTTAAAAAATGCTCCGATTGTAAACTCATTGCCTCGAGGCATGATATACAACGACTTGAATGATTGGGGTAAAGAACGTGAAATACCAGAATTTGCCAAAGAGAGTTTCAACGAAATGTGGAAAAAGAATAAAGTGAAATAAGTATGAGTAGCAGAGAAGACATATTGCAAAGCATACGCCGCAATACCAGAGTGCGTTATGAAAAGCCAGACTTATCCGGTTTGGAGCATGAAGCTCTTACGTACGAAGATAAACTTTCGAAGTTTTGTGAGATTCTAAAACAGGTAGGCGGACAGGCTGTAATACTGAAAGATAAGGAAAATGTCAATGACGTGATAAAGGCTGCATATCCTGAAGCCAAACGCATTGCTTCAACAATAAAGAAAATAAAGACAGGAAATACAATACAGTCTATTACTTGCAGCACTTTTCATCCGGACGATGTAGAGAAATCGGGAGACCTGGATGGTACTGATGTGGCAATTGTAGAAGGACATATAGGAGTCTGTGAGAATGGAGCTGTATGGTTGACACAAGATGTGGAACAACGTGCCGTATATTTTATATCCGAAGCGCTTGTAATTATACTCGACAGGAACAATCTGGTAAATAACATGCACGAGGCTTATAAGCAAATCGATACAGGCGAATATGGCTATGGCGTATTTATCTCAGGGCCTTCAAAAACAGCTGATATCGAACAAGCGCTTGTTATGGGAGCACACGGAGCCCGCAGCGTTACGGTAATTCTGATTTGAAAATTCTTTAAAACCTGAATAAAAGCTTGCCCTTACACATAGAGCAAGCTTTTTTTATTGGTATGTCCGGCACATATATTAGCCAGTCAAACCTTTAAAATCCAATTTCAGCGAAATATTGTTCATTCAACTGATGGATGAATTGTTTAAAGGCTGACAAATACTTTGTTTTCTTCGAAATAATTGTTTTCTTTGCATATATTGTAAAACACATTGAATTGAAAAACATAAACAACCTTAAATAAAAACAACATCTTATGAAACAGAAATTTAAAAAAGTACTTGTCCTTGGTTCAGGAGCACTGAAAATAGGTCAGGCTGGTGAGTTTGACTATTCAGGTTCACAAGCCCTCAAAGCCCTGCGCGAGGAAGGAATCAAGTCTGTTCTTATCAACCCAAACATCGCTACAATCCAGACATCCGAAGGTATAGCCGACAGAGTATATTTCCTGCCTGTAAATACACACTTCGTTACTGAAATTATAAAGAAAGAAAGACCTGACGGTATTCTTCTTGCCTTCGGCGGTCAGACTGCATTGAACTGTGGTACTGAACTTTATCAGCAGGGTATTCTCAAGGAATATGGAGTTGAAGTTCTGGGTACATCTGTAGAAGCTATCATGTACACTGAGGACCGTGACCTCTTCGTAAAGAAACTGAACGAAATTCAGATGAAAACTCCTGTCAGCCAGGCGGTAGAGAACATGAAAGATGCTCTGGAAGCTGCACGCAGAATAGGTTATCCGGTAATGATCCGTTCGGCATACGCACTTGGAGGTTTGGGTAGCGGCATATGCCCTAACGAAGAAAAATTTATCGAACTGGCAGAAAGTGCATTCACATTCTCTCCTCAGATTTTGGTGGAAGAATCTTTGAAAGGATGGAAAGAAATTGAATTTGAGGTTATCCGCGATGCAAACGACCACTGCTTCACTGTTGCCAGCATGGAGAACTTCGACCCTCTGGGTATCCATACCGGTGAGTCTATCGTTGTTGCTCCTACTTGTTCACTCACAGAAGAACAGGTTACAATGCTTCAGGATCTGTCAAAGAAATGTATCCGTCACCTTGGTATAGTAGGTGAATGTAATATCCAGTACGCTTTCAATGCTGAGACAAACGACTATCGTGTAATCGAGGTTAATGCACGTCTGAGCCGTTCTTCTGCTCTGGCTTCAAAAGCTACAGGTTATCCTCTTGCTTTCGTAGCAGCCAAGATCGGTTTGGGATATACTCTCGACGAAATCGGTGAAATGGGTACTCCTAACTCTGCTTACAAGGCTCCGGAACTTGACTATCTGATTTGTAAGATTCCTCGCTGGGACTTGACTAAGTTTGCAGGTGTTTCAAGACGTATCGGTTCAAGCATGAAATCTGTAGGCGAAATCATGTCTATAGGACGTACTTTCGAAGAAATCATCCAGAAAGGTCTCCGTATGATTGGTCAGGGTATGCACGGTTTCGTAGGTAATGACCACACTAAGTTCGAAAATCTTGATGACGAACTTGCCAACCCGACAGACTTACGTATCTTCGCCATTGCACAGGCTTTGGAAGAAGGCTATAGCATAGAGCGTATATTCGACCTTACTAAAATAGATCCTTGGTTTATCAGCAAACTGAAAAATATTGTTGATTACAAGGCAAAACTCCAGACATATAACTCATTGGAAGAAGTTCCTGCCGACGTATTGCGCCAGGCTAAGGTTCTTGGTTTCTCAGACTTCCAGATAGCACGCTTCGTTCTTAAACCTACAAGCGGAAATATGGAAAAAGAAAATCTGGCTGTACGCGAATACCGTAAGAAGCTTGGTATCCTTCCGGCTGTTAAACGTATCAATACGGTTGCTTCAGAACATCCTGAACTGACGAACTATCTGTATATGACATATGCTGTGGAAGGTTACGACGTAAACTATTACAAGAACGAAAAATCAGTAGTGGTTCTCGGTTCGGGTGCATACAGAATCGGTTCTTCTGTAGAGTTTGACTGGTGTTCTGTAAATGCTATCCAGACAGCACGTAAGTTAGGCTACAAGTCTATCATGATTAACTACAACCCTGAAACAGTATCTACAGACTATGACATGTGCGACCGTCTGTACTTCGACGAGCTTTCATTTGAACGTGTTCTCGACGTAATCGACCTTGAACAGCCTCGCGGAGTTATCGTTTCAGTGGGTGGACAGATTCCTAATAACCTGGCAATGAAGCTTTACCGTCAGTCAGTGCCTATCCTCGGAACATCACCAGTATCTATCGACCGTGCAGAAAACAGAAACAAATTCTCTGCAATGCTCGACCAGCTTGGTATCGACCAGCCGGCATGGCAGGAACTTACAAGTCTGGACGATGTGAAATCATTCGTACAGAAGGTAGGCTATCCTGTTCTTGTACGTCCTTCGTACGTATTGAGTGGTGCAGCCATGAACGTATGCTACGATGAAGAAGAACTGACACGATTCCTGCAGATGGCAAGTGAGGTATCTAAGGAATATCCTGTAGTAGTATCTCAGTTCATGCAGGAAACTAAGGAAATAGAGTTCGACGCAGTGGCACAAAACGGAGAGGTTGTGGAATATGCAATCTCTGAACATGTGGAATATGCAGGTGTACACTCAGGTGACGCTACATTGGTATTCCCAGCCCAGCAGATTTATTTCTCAACAGCACGTCTGATAAAGAAAATCAGCCGCTGCATCGCTAAAGAACTTAACATATCAGGTCCTTTCAATATCCAGTTCCTTGCACGCAAAAATGAGGTTAAGGTTATCGAATGTAACCTTCGTGCTTCAAGAAGTTTCCCATTCGTATCAAAAGTTCTGAAGAGAAACTTAATCGAAACAGCTACACGCATCATGCTGGATGCTCCTTATACACAGCCTGACAAATCTGCATTCGACATTGACCGCATTGGTGTCAAGGCTTCTCAGTTCTCATTTGCACGTCTGCAGAATGCCGACCCTGTATTGGGTGTTGACATGTCGTCAACAGGTGAAGTAGGATGTCTTGGAGATGACTTCAACGAAGCTCTGCTCAACGCTATGATTGCTACAGGATATAAGATTCCTAAGAAAGGTATCCTTGTTTCTTCAGGAGCTACCAAATCTAAGGTTGACTTGCTCGATGCCAGCCACGCTCTAAGCCAGAAAGGTTACAGCCTATACGCTACAGCCGGTACTGCTGCATTCCTCAACTCACATGGTATCCCTACAACTCCTGTATTCTGGCCGGATGAACGTCCTGATGCAGAAAACAATGTGATAAAGATGATAGCTGAACATAAGTTCGATCTGATTGTGAACATTCCTAAGAACCACACAAAACGCGAGCTTACAAACGGTTACCGTATCCGTCGTGGTGCGATAGACCACAATATTCCTCTTATCACAAATGCGCGTCTTGCAAAGGCATTTATCGAAGCATTCTGCTCTATGGATGAAAAAGATATCCAGATAAAAAGCTGGCAGGAGTATGTATAATGAATATTTTCTAAATCAATAATTTAAATCCCGGATACCGAACTGGTGTTCGGGATTTATTTGTTAAATGAGATATGCAAAATCGCGTATTTTAAC
Source organism: Bacteroides sp. ET336 (assembly GCF_024733815.1). Classification (NCBI taxonomy): domain Bacteria; kingdom Pseudomonadati; phylum Bacteroidota; class Bacteroidia; order Bacteroidales; family Bacteroidaceae; genus Bacteroides; species Bacteroides sp. ET336. The sequence goes on along the minus strand of NZ_JANRHK010000009.1, from coordinate 22,970 downwards.
AGTATATAGACAAAAAAGTAGAGCACAATATAACTTGTACCCTACTCTCTTCAATATTTTAAAAATCTATCTTACTTTACTTCAACATCGCTGATGACCTTAGCCTCATATTTGAATTTTGCAAAGCCGTCTTTCAGTTTCTGTATATTTGTTTTATCTGAATCGTAAGTAATAGTAACTGTACGTGTCTTAAGATCTGTTTCCATCTTCTTGACACCTTTCTCGAAAGGTATATTCTTCTTCACTTTGTTTTCACAGTTAACGCATTCCATCTGGTCAACCTTGAATACAATCTTACGAAGTTCTTTAGCAGATACCTGAGCTGCACACATGAAAGCAGCCATAAATGTAAACAATAATACTCGTTTCATGTTAATCAATTAAGAATTAAAAATTAATAATTAAAAACCTTATTCAATTTAGTAATTAACAATTAAAAATTAATAATGGCGTTAAACTAATTATTAACTCTTAATTATTAATTATTAATTCGTCGTTAGTTTCTTGGTAAATTATATCTCACTCCTATATATCCCTTTGCTCCGTGCATAGGTCCCCATATCATTGAAGCATCAAAGTTATCACCCCAAGGATCATCTGCACCGATAATGGCATTCTTCTGCTTGAAGTTTGTAAGGTTCTCGCCACCTATATATACAGACCAGTTTCTGAAGAAACGTGTAACCTGGAAGCTCAACTGTTCGAAGCCTTTGTATCTTTCATTCCATGATAATGTACCGTCGGCAAGAGTTTCCGGTGTCGGCATACGTCCACCACCGTTCAACTGCAACGTTCCGTCAAACTGCCATTTTCCAAGAGGAGTCTTGTAAGATGCAGTCAAGAGACCTTTATACTTTCCGGTAAGTGCTTTTTCGTAAAGTTTTCCGTTTATATCCTGCTTGACATCTGTCATACGCCATGCCGCAGTAAGGTTAAATCCTTCGAAGAACGGATATGTAGCCTCAATCTGGAATACCTGTGAATATGAACGTCCGTCAAGATTGGTAAAAGCTATTGTATGAGCATCTGATTCCATATCCACTACCAGCTGATTCTGGAAATCCGTATAGTAATATTCTGCATTCAGATTAAGTGTCTTACCGAACAAAGGAATATACGACGCTATACTCAAACCATAGTTCCATGCCTGCTCCTGATCCAAATCGTCAGCAATAACTACTTTTCTGCTGCTGGCAAGCATATAACAGTTTTCTGCCAATATATGGTTTGTGCGATACCCCTTTCCTGCAGAAGCACGGAAATTGATATATTCATTAGGAGCGTAGCGTACATTTGCACGCGGAGTAACAAAGAATCCGTACAAACTGCTGTAATCACCTCTAAGACCGGCCATAACAGTCAGTTTATCACTTGGCATATATGTATATTGTGCATAGACACCACTCACAGTCTCTTTGTCAAGTTCCGGAGTCAGACCTAGATTTACATCATTCACAAGACGGTATTCCTGATCATAACGGTCATAGTTCAAGCTAAGACCTGTTGACAAAGAATGCTGGGAAGTAAATTCTGTCTCGAACAAAAGTGATGCGTATGCATTCTGCTGATCTACGTTATAGAGTTTACGTCCATACACAGCATCCATATTATGAATGGTACCGGAAGTGATAAGCGCGATATTTGTGTTATGTTCCTTATTGAAGATATAAGCTTGTTTAATAAAAGCCTCATATCTGTCTGTATTCATGTCTATACGATATGGATCGGTATATGTATGTCCGCCATGAGATACCTGTCCGCTGGCACGTTCTTCATTTATAAATTTGATACCTGCCTGGAACACATAGTGTTCGCCCATATAAGCCCATCTGTTGAAAAGATTGTATTGTTCCACCTGTGGGATATCGGCAAATCCGTCACCATCGCTGTCGTGCGCCTTTGTCTCATTCTCATAATGAGCAAAAAGCATTGTACTCCACTTGTCCGACAGTTTAACTGAAGCATCAGCATTTGCCTCATAACGATTTGTAGTACTTGCAAACAGATTTGCAGAGAACCAGTCTGCCTCGGCAGCCTGAGGTTTCTTGAACTCGATATTAATCTGACCTGTAAGGGCCTCGTAACCGTTCTTTACAGAAGATGTACCTTTGCTCACCTGAATACTGCTCATCCACGGTCCCGGAACATATCCCAGTCCGTAAGGCGCAGAAGCACCTCTGAAGTTAGGAATATTTTCAGTAAGCATCTGTACATATGTACCTGACAGTCCAAGAAGTTTTATCTGCTTTGCGCCTGTTGCCGCATCAGAATAATTCACATCAACAGAAGGGTTAGTGACAAAGCTTTCTCCAAGGTTACAGCATGCGGCACGGCACAACTCATCCGAATTAATAAGTTCCGCGTTTGTCACGCTGCTACGTAGTTTCTGGAAACCCATTTTTCTTCCGGTCACGTTTACTTCAGCCAGCTGTACACCTTCATTCAATACTATATCAATATATTCCTGATAAGATGCAATGCTTATGGTATCTGTGTTATAACCGATAAAGCTCACAATAAGCTTGTCAGCATTAGCCGGACGTTCAAGAGTAAACTCACCATTCATATCAGTACTGGCTCCACGCGAAGAATTGAGCCATACAAGGTTTGCTCCGGGTATAGGTTCGCTGTTACTATCTTTCACTGTACCCGTAAGAGTATTTGCCGCCATCATAGGCAAAGCGGTCAAAGACAATAAAATAATCAAGTATTTCATTAAAAAAATATTTAGTTAAACACATTTTCACGGTGCAAATGTAGCTATTCCTCAATGCAACACGATTGCAAAGAAGGGGCAGCACATCAAGCATAACAAAAGCAAAATGTGTAAAACTAAATAATCAATACTGAATGAAAAGCCAATAATGTCCGTCCACTGTTATATACCGGAGGAGCATTAGGAGCCTGTGAGAATAAAAGTCCGGAAGAAACCGGAGGTATTATATAAGATACATGTTCAGGCAAATCAAATGGCATCGGAACAAACGACACCATATCATCATCCTGCGACACCTTAAAGAAATCTATGTTATAATGAACATTGATACAAGAACATTCCTCAGAAACAGATGTACACGAAGTGTCTTCATTTGAATGATGACAACATCCTGACATATCAGTATGCTTATGCAAAATAGAAGAACATGTCTGTGTCTTGCAATAAGCCGAACAGATATGTACCATTCCTGCACCTGCTCCCAAGTTAAATACGGTGAAAGCAAGTATAAATACCAATATGTTGCACAAGTTCTTCATCGGCTGCAAAGATAATACAAACCGAGCGAAGTACAAAGTGAAAACAAAGTTTTCGACTTTTAATTCCGAGGTGCAGGCTATCTTATATAAAGATGCGAAAAACTATCAAAATATGACAATTTCGTGACAAACTATTCCGGATTGTAAACCTGCAAAGGCAATTCGCCACGTAATGCCCCCAGTGCATTCATAGCCAAAGCACCCATCTCGTCTTCACCCGGAATTACTTCTATCGGAGCAAGTCCGTCTATCCATGATGATATTTCAGATATGACATAATCACCGTGAGCCATTCCACCTGTAAGTATTATCGCATCTGTCTTTTGCCTCAAAACAATATGCATACTGCCTATAGTTTTTGCGATATTATATGCCATGGCATGCAAGACATTATATGCATGCTTGTTTCCGGCCTTTATTTCTGCAACGATACTTCTTACATCTGTAGTTCCCAAGTGAGCAAACAATCCTCCATGTCCGTTTATCATCTTACGTATCTCGTCATACGAATATTTTCCGCTGAAACATAAATCCACAAGTTGCCTCGTAGGTATCGAACCGGCTCTTTCGGGACTGAAAGGTCCGTCACCGTCAAGTGCGTTATTCACATCTATAACCCTGCCTTTTGAGTGTGCACTGATAGAGATTCCACCACCCAAATGGGCAACTATAAGATTAAGGTCTTCATACCTGCGTCCAACACTTGCAGCATATCTTCGTGATACGGCGCGACTGTTCAACGCATGAAAAACCGATATACGGGATATTTCAGGCATTCCGGTTACACGTGCCAGGTCGCTCATTTCATCCGTTACCACCGGATCAGCAATATACGCAGGACAATTACATCCTTTGGCAATCTCATCGGCAATCAATCCTGCCAGATTGGACGCATGCTCCATCTTGGCATTTATCAAATCGTATTTAATCTTTTCATCTACCAGATAAACACCACCCTGTGTAGGTTTAAGCAAACCTCCGCGTCCTATCACCGCATCGAATTCCACATTGAAACCTGCCTCTTCCAAAGACTTTATAATAAGCTCCTTTCTGAAATCGTGCTGTTCGTTGACATGCGAAAAACGCGAAAGTTCCTCAGCCGGATGATATACATTTTCACTCCACAGTTGTTTCTCATTATCATAAACGGCAACCTTGGTTGAGGTTGATCCGGGGTTTATTACAAGTATTCTCATAAAAACATAAGATTTATTTTCCTGCAAGGCATGCCAGCACAAGACTGTAGTATTTAGAATTACCGGAATCGCTTCGCGAAGGAACAACTACCGGAGCTATAGTACCGGTAAGCATTCCTGCCATGTTGGCATCTCCAAACAGGGAAAGTGTTTTATAAAAGGTATTTCCAGATTCGATGTTAGGGAATATCATAATATCGGCATTGCCGATAACAGGCGACGACATTCCTTTTATTTCTCCACTATGAGCGTCACAAGCAGTTTTCGCATCCATCGGACCATCAATATAAACCTTGCCCATCTTTCCTTCAGACGCTTCTTTTTTCAGTTCAGTATAACAAATGGTATGAGGGAATTTGGCATTCACCTTCTCCGAACAATGTATAAGAGCGACACGAGGTTCTTCCATTCCAAGCCTGTTGCATATCCTGATATCGTTCATTATCATAGCTCTGAACTGGTCTAATGTAGGTTTGGGAATTACGGCTGCATCCGAAAAGAACAATAATTTATGATAAAGCGGAATCTGTGCCACTGCCACATGACTAAGAATTCCACCTGGAGGAAGTAATCCTCTCTCTTTATGCAGAACTGCTCTCAGAAGATTGTCTGTATTTATCAATCCCTTCATAAGCACATCAGCCTCACCGGAACGGACCAGCTCCACAGCCAAAGCTGCTGCATCATCCGGAGTGGGAGCCGTATATACACGAACAAAATCAGGAGATGCGGCATAAAGACTATTTGAAATGTCAACGTGATCAACATCAGTCACCAAAAGATATTCGGCAATTTCTTCTCTCAGACTTCTTATTATAACATATTCGGTGTGCGGATCATTAGGACAAACAACGGCAACCCTGCGTCGTGTTTTTCTCAAGCGCAACCTATTTACCATTTGGGAGAGTGTTCTTACTGGTTCCATAGAATGTTATTTTAAACAAATATCCGAAATAAATCCGATTTTTCCGTATATTTGTCAGAGTTATAATAAAGATTAACGTATGAAAACGTATAATACATTCGATATACAGGCTGATTATGACTATTTGCATAGCAAATTGCCATCCGACAAAAGACGTCCGATAATTGGCATTACCGCCAATATAAGCGATGGAAACGTATCACTGTTTCCGGGATATTTCAAATCGATATATGAAGCCGGAGGAGTTCCCCTGGTTATTCCTCCTTCTGATGACCTGACCATTCTGCCAAATCTGCTTGATTCATTAGACGGAATACTTCTCAGCGGAGGCGCAGATATCAATCCGTTATTTCTGGGAGAAGACCCTGTAAGGGAACTCCATAATATAAATCCTTACCGCGACCGTCAGGAACTGATGATAGTGAAAATGGCTGCCGACAGACAGATTCCGATTCTCGGCATTTGCAGAGGTATCCAGATAATGACTGCCGCATTGGGAGGTACTTTATATCAGGACATCTACTCACAAGCTGAAGGCAAACTGATAAAACACAGTCAGGATCTTGACAGATCATATGCATCACACACGGTAAATATAGATGAAGACAGCCTGCTTGCCGAAATAATGGGTAATACAATATTGCCAGTAAATTCGTTCCACCACCAGGCAGTCAAGGAGCCGGCTCCAGGATTCAGAGTATGTGCACGTTCAAACGACGGTATAATAGAAGCAGTGGAAAGCACTGAATACAAATCGATGCTCGGAGTCCAATGGCATCCCGAATGTTTTATCCTTAACGGGGATAGAAGCATGATGCCTATATTCGAATGGCTGATAAAAGAATCATCATCATTCAAAGAAGCAAAAAGGCTTCATCAGAGGATCCTGACACTAGATACCCATTGTGACACTCCCATGTTTTTCGGACAGGGAATAAACTTCGCAACAAGAGACAGCAAGATAAAAGTCGATCTTCATAAAATGACAGAAGGAAGACAAGATGCCACAATAATGGTTGCATATATTCCGCAGAAAGAACGTACAGACGAAGCATTGCTTGCTGCCACAGCAAAGGCAGACAGACTGCTCAATGAAATGGAAAAGATGATAGCCGAAAACTGTACTGCTGTGGATATCGCATACGCACCTTCGGATCTTTACCGTCTTAAAACGGAAGGGAAAAAAGCTATAATGTTAGGTATTGAAAACGGATATGCCATTGGTAAAGACATCACCAATGTAGAACGTTTCAGAAAAAGAGGTGTGGTATATATGACATTGTGCCACAACGGTAACAACGACATCTGCGGTTCGGCAAGATATAATGACGAAAATCTTGGTGTAAGTCAGTTCGGTGAAGCTGTCATACGTGAAATGAACCGCACGGGTATGATGATAGACCTGTCGCACAGTGGAGAAAGAAGTTTCTACGAAACACTGGAGATAAGCCAGATGCCTGTAGTATGTTCACACTCCTCATGCCGTTCTTTATGCGATCATCCGCGAAACCTTACAGATGACCAGATAAAAGCCATTACCCGTAAAGGCGGAGTAATACAGGTTTGTCTTTACAGCGGTTTCCTCCGCTCAGACCGTGAAGCAAATATCCTTGATGCGATAGAACATCTGAACCACATAGTAAATCTTGCAGGTGTGGAACATGTGGGAATAGGAACAGACTTCGATGGCGACGGCGGAATAATAGGATGCAACGACTCATCGGAACTTATAAACTTCACCCGTCGTCTCATGAAAGAAAGATATAGCGAGGATGATATCAGACGAATATGGGGAGGCAACTTCCTGCGAGTAATGGAAGAAGTTCAAAAACACTCTTCACTATAAAATTTAAAGCCTTTTGAAAACTGTTTGCAAAGAGTTTTCAAAAGGCTTTAAAAATATCATATACTCTGATTTATTTCCAATCCTCAGCACCCTGAAGTTTTAGTTTCTGTGTATAAGCCTCAGCTTTCTTGGCAGCTTCAGCCTCATCTTCAGGTGAAGCAAAGGCATGTCTGTATCCTTTCACCTTATTCCAGTCACCACGTGTGAAGTCAGGGAATTCTACAGGAGCACAGTTATTGTCCATAGACAATTCACCAAGCTCGGCAAGGCAGCACCATTCAGCCAAATCATAAACATCCATATCCAATGGCAAACCGTTCTGTAGGCAATAAACCAGACGTGAATCCATAATGAAGTCCATACCACCGTGTCCGCCTACTTCCTTGGCCATATCACCGTATTTCTTCAATATAGGATGTCTGTATTTCTCTACCAGTGCATTCATTTCCTTTTCAGGAAGGAAGCTGTGTGCATTCAGATTGTCAACTTCCGGTTTTACGCCTGAAGCCTCAAGCTGGTCACCTCCTACAGCATATCCCTCAATAGGATATTTGTTTGCAAAACCTTTTGTTCCTGTAAGTTGATAAAGTCTGTTGTATGGTTGCGGAGTCATTACGTTATGCTGTATTTCGATAACCTTACCATTTTCTGTACGTATCAAAGTTGTAGTATGATCACCGTTTCTGAAATTCTCGCATACTGAATCTGCAGATGCTTCAACCCATGCTTTTCCATTCACAGATTTGGTATCCATTGCCACCAAAGTCTTCATTCTGTCGCCACGATGAATATCAAGAGCCTGAGCTACAGGGCCTAAACCATGAGTGGCATATACATCACCACGATGACGCATATTATAATCCAAACGCCATCCCAACTTGTCTGATTCACCATTTTTCCAGTAATGTTTCCAGAATGGACTTAAATCGTGGATATAGGCACCCTGAGCACGTATCACCTCACCGAATACTCCCTGCTGTGCCATATTAAGGGTATTCATCTCGAACCAGTCATAACAGCAGTTCTCAAGAATCATACAGTGCTTCTGATATTTCTCACTCAAGTTTACCAATGTCCAACATTCATTTAAATTCATTGCAGAAGGAACTTCTATAGCCACATGCTTGCCATTTTCAAGGGCACATTTTGCTACAGGGAAATGATGCAGCCAGTCTGTTGCTATATAAACCAGATCAATATCCTCTCTTTTACACAGTTCCTCATATCCTTTTTCACCTGAATATATCTCAGCCTTTGGCAAAGAAGCATTCTTCAAATACTCCTGACAAGCCTCAGCACGAGAAGCCTCATGATCACATAAAGCTACAATATGTGTACCCGGAATGTGAGTGAAACGTTCCACGGCTCCAGGTCCACGCATTCCAAGCCCTACAAAGCCTACTCTGACTACTTCCATTTTAGGAGCTGTAAGTCCCAATACACTCTTTTGTCCGGCCTCGCGTTCAGGAGTGTTTACGACGATAGTACCGCCATTCCACTTCCACTCGGTTCCATGCTCATTGACATTTACCTTATCCGTGTTGGTCGCAGTACACGCACATAAGGCAATACACACAATTAAATATAAAATTCTCCTCATAACACTTATAACCTCCACATTTATAAACTACCATCCTATATGTAGTGGAGTTTTACCATGATAAGACAGTTCTTTTTTCAGGCGTAAAGATATGAAGATTTTATACAATAACCTCCAATTATTAGGAAACATTATAATCACAAAATACTGGAGCGAATTAAAAAAAAACGGATAAACAGACTATCCTAATAATTAACACATTAGTAATATTATCACCAAAACTGGTATATTTAATAACATCATATTAAAAAAAAGAATGTTCAAAGTTATAACATATACAAAAAAACAGTATATTTGTGAAAAGCCAGTATTTAAAAACGACTTAGTTTATGAGGAAATAACCTGTTTTATTAACCCAAATATTTAAATATATGGATGTACAAAGTATAGGAAATTGCGCAGGAGTAATTTGGAAATTACTGAATGGCGAACACCGCAAATGGTCTTACAACGAGATCAAGAAGTCAACCGGATTGTCTGACAGAGAAATAAATGCTGCCATAGGATGGCTGGCCAGAGAAGGCAAACTCAATATAGAGGAGACTCAACAAGGAAAAAGAAATATTCTATACATTGAACTGAACTTTTTTATTGGTTAATATGGATAAACACATTATAGGAGAAAACGCAGGAGTTATCTGGCGTCTCCTCAACAACGGCGAAAGATGGGAGTATGAGAGCCTGAAAGCTGCTTCCGGACTTTCTGACAGAGATTTGAATCTTGCCATAGGATGGCTGGCAAGGGAAAACAAGATATTCTTTGAACGAAGTAAAGATCAGGATAAAGAATACATGTACCTGTCAATTGACTTGTATTTGTAGGACACAAGTCTAACCATATAGAAAATGCACGAATTTCATCAATTGGAATGTCATTCGTGCATTTTTTATTATAAAAAAACTCCTGCCGGACATCAGTCCGACAGGAGTCTAATATCAATATTTTATGTGATTAAAAGGGGAAGATTACATCATGCCACCCATGCCGCCCATTCCTGGAGCGCCCATTGGCATTTCAGGTTTGTCTTCTTTCTTTTCAACAATTACACATTCAGTAGTCAAGAACATACCTGCTATTGAAGCTGCGTTTTCAAGAGCAACACGAGTTACTTTTGCAGGATCTACTACACCGGCAGCGTGCAAGTGTTCGTAAACATCTGTACGTGCATTGTAACCGAAGTCATCTTTACCTTCACGTACTTTCTGTACCACTACAGCACCTTCCTTACCAGCGTTAGCTACAATCTGACGAAGAGGTTCCTCGATAGCACGTTTGATGATTTCGATACCGGTTGTTTCGTCAGCGTTGTCACCCTTCAAGCCTTCCAATGCATCGATTGCACGGATGTAAGTTACACCACCTCCAGGTACGATACCTTCTTCGATAGCGGCACGAGTTGCGCACAAAGCATCATCAACACGGTCTTTCTTTTCCTTCATTTCAACTTCGCTTGCAGCACCTACATAAAGAACTGCTACGCCACCTGACAATTTGGCAAGACGTTCCTGAAGTTTTTCTTTGTCATAGTCAGAAGTAGAGTTCTTCATCTCAGCTTTGATCTGGTTGATACGTTCCTGGATGAGTTCTTTCTGACCGGCACCGTTTACGATAGTAGTATTTTCCTTAGAAACAGTAACCTTATCACAAGTACCAAGCATTTCGAGAGTAGCCTGTTCAAGTTTCAAGCCTTTTTCTTCGCTGATAACTACACCACCTGTCAATACTGCGATATCTTCAAGCATAGCCTTACGACGGTCGCCGAAGCCCGGAGCCTTAACAGCACAAATCTTCAACTGTCCGCGCAGACGGTTAACTACAAGTGTAGTCAATGCTTCGCTGTCAACATCTTCTGCTATAACCAACAAAGGACGTCCGCTCTGTACTGCCGGTTCAAGGATAGGCAAGAAATCTTTCAGATTAGAAATCTTCTTGTCATAGATAAGAATGTATGGGTGTTCCATTACACATTCCATCTTTTCTGTATCAGTTACGAAGTAAGCTGACAAGTAACCACGGTCGAACTGCATACCTTCTACAACACCGATTGTAGTGTCAGTACCTTTAGCTTCCTCGATAGTGATAACACCGTCTTTTGAAACCTTGCGCATAGCATCTGCAATAAGCTTACCGATAACAGGGTCGTTGTTTGCAGAGATTGTAGCAACCTGTTCAATCTTGTCGTAGTTGTCACCTACAGTTTCAGCCTGTGACTTGATAGATTCTACAACTTTAGCAACAGCCTTGTCGATACCACGTTTCAAGTCCATTGGGTTGGCACCTGCTGTAACATTCTTCAAACCTACACCTACGATAGCCTGAGCCAATACAGTTGCAGTAGTAGTACCGTCACCTGCATCATCACCAGTCTTTGAAGCTACAGATTTTACAAGCTGTGCACCTGTGTTCTGGAATGCGTCAGCCAATTCTATTTCTTTAGCTACAGTCACACCATCTTTAGTGATGTGAGGAGCACCGAATTTCTTTTCTATAATAACGTTACGTCCTTTAGGACCAAGTGTTACTTTCACTGCGTTAGCAAGTTCGTCCACACCTTTTTTCAACTGATCGCGAGCATCAATGTTGAAGAGAATATCTTTTGCCATAATTTTCTAAACTTTAAAATGTTGATTATATTTATTATTCCACAACAGCGAGTACGTCACTCTGGCGCATCATCAAGTATTTTACACCTTCGTGTTCGATTTCAGTACCAGAATATTTTCCATACAAAACAGTATCATTAACTTTCAATACCATTTCTTCGTCTTTAGTACCGTTGCCTACTGCAATTACTTTACCCTGTAATGGTTTTTCTTTTGCTGTATCAGGAATGATGATACCGCCGATAGTTTTTTCTTCTGCAGGAGCAGGAAGAATCAGAACTCTGTCTGCTAATGGTTTAATAGTCATAATAGTATATTTTTATTGTTATTTTTCAGTTTATCTAATGTCTTTAATAAGACACAATACTCAATACGAAAAGCGTGCCAAATACTAATTCTGTCATATTGGCATATCATTTCTTAATAAAGTATATGTAACACTGACATTTAATCAGTAGTGACACATATTTATATTGCTAAATCTACTGTTGTTCTAAAAAGCGGCAGGATATTTTTCCGAACTTAATATTTTGACAATCTATACCCTTCTTCAGTCTTTATCAATACACCTTCCTCAACCATAGCAGACAGCGTACGCGACAGTGACGGACGTGCCACTCCCATGATAAAAGCAACATCCTGAATATTGGTTATAACACCATTCCTCTGCAAATAGCTCACAATCCTTGTACTAAGATTCTGCAAGGCAAATTCATTAAGTTTACGACTCAGAAAGACACTCCTGTCTGATATCTGACGTAGAAAATTTCTCAGAAGAGCGTCGTCGGTTTCCATCATCTTAAGAAAATCATCTTTCGACAGAGACCATATTATGACATCATCCTCGGCCTGCAATGTTACAGGAAATCTGTTCTCTGTTCCGTAAATAAATGCAGGTGCCAATATCTCCGGAGCCGCCAGATGTTCTATCACTATTTCCTTTCCCTCGGCATTCGTCATCTTGGCAAGCAGCGTACCCTGACACAACAGAGACAATGACTTACACAAACTGTCTTGAAAGATGGCGATATCTCCTTTCTTATACGAAGAAATCTTTTTAGAAGCATTCTTCAGAAATTCCGCAATACCATCTTTGTTTACTCCTTCGAAAAGAGTGAAGTCCAATATGTCATAAAATCGTCCCATACCTATTATCTGTGTATTAATTATTTTTATCAGTCATGGTAACATCTGTTACGGAATAAAGACTTACAACAGAATACCTTTGCACAAAAATAACAACAATAGTATTAGCCACAAATTCAAATCACATTTATTATGACTGAAAATTCTATTGCAGTAAACGAAATGTTCTGTTTCCAATGTCAGGAAACAGCCAAAGGAATAGCCTGTACCATCAAGGGTGTATGCGGCAAGAGCAGCTCAACATCGGCAGCCATGGACTTGCTGTTGTTCGTAGTTAGAGGCGTGTGCTCCGTAGCAGACATTTTGAGAGAAAACGGCATTAAAACAAATCATGAGGTAAACACTTTCGTAACAGACGCATTATTCTCAACCATTACAAATGCCAATTTCGACGATGAAAGCATTCTGAAAAGAGTGGACCGAGGATTGGAACTGAAAACTAAACTGAAAAATATTGCAGAGAAAGAGAATATCAAACTTCCGGCAGTAGATGAAATAATCTGGAATACAGAAAACAGAAAATTCTACGATGAGAAATCAAGAACTGTTGGTATTCTTAGGGAAAAGAATGAGGATATTCGCTCACTGAAAGAGCTGATAATATATGGTCTGAAAGGTATGGCCGCATATCACGAGCACGCCATGCGCCTGGGATATAATGATGAAAGCATACACACTTTCATGCAGTCAACAATAAGAAAAATCACAGTCGGCAACCTATCGGCAGATGAACTTACAGCATTAACACTTGCCGTGGGCGAAACAGGAGTGAAGGTAATGGCTCTATTGGATAAGGCAAATACGGAGACTTACGGAAATCCTGAAATCACAAAAGTGAATATCGGTGTAGGAACAAATCCGGGAATACTGATAAGCGGACACGACCTGCACGACATAGAGGAATTGCTAAAACAGACTGAAGGTACCGGAGTAGATGTATATACACACAGCGAGATGCTGCCGGCACACTACTACCCGGCATTCAAGAAATACAAACATTTCATCGGTAACTACGGTAATGCGTGGTGGAAGCAGCGCGAAGAATTCTCTTCGTTCAACGGTCCGGTGATATTCACTACGAACTGTATCGTACCTCCTACCTCGAATGCTGTATATAAGGACAGAATCTTCACCACCAACTCTACCGGTTATCCGGGATGGAAACATATCACTGCAAACGAGAACGGAGTAAAAGACTTCTCCGAAGTGATTGAACTTGCAAAGAAATGCGATGCGCCAACACAGATTGAGGAAGGCGAAATAATAGGTGGATTTGCACATAATCAGATATTGAGTCTGGCAGACAAGGTAGTGGATGCTATCAAGGCAGGCGCAATAAGAAAATTCATTGTTATGGCAGGATGCGACGGCAGAATGAAAAGCAGAGACTACTACACCGAGTTCGCAAAGGCATTGCCGCAAGACTGTGTAATCCTTACTGCAGGATGTGCGAAGTATAAATATAACAAACTTCCATTGGGCGATATTAACGGTATCCCTCGCATTCTTGATGCAGGACAATGCAATGACAGTTACTCACTGGCCGTTGTAGCTATGAAGCTGAAAGAGGTATTCAATCTAAACGATATAAACGAACTGCCTATAGCATACAACATTGCATGGTATGAACAGAAAGCGGTAATCGTTCTGCTCGCTCTGTTGTCGCTTGGAGTGAAGAACATCCACCTCGGTCCTACTCTTCCGGCATTCCTCTCGCCTAATGTGGCCAAAGTACTTATTGACAACTTCGGTATCGCAGGTATAGGAACTGTTGACGAAGATATGAAGACACTTGGTATTAGTGTGGAATAAAAATACAAAAATCATTGAATTTCCGGGCCCAGAACTCTGGGTTCGGAAATTGTCGTTTATTGGCATTAATTATCTTTAACTATAAAAATTAGTTGGCTAACTATATTTTTTAGTTACTTTGTCATAAACAAAAATCTAAAGCAAAGCCTTATGAAAAAACTGACATCAAAAGAAGAGGAAATCATGGAACTTTTCTGGGAAAAAGGTCCATTGTTCGTGAAAGAACTCCTTTCATTTTATGACGAACCGAAACCGCACATCAACACACTGTCAACAATTGTCCGCGGCTTGGAAGACAAAGGCTACATAGGACACAAAGCATACGGGAACACATTCCAATATTATGCCACAGTGAGCCGAAATGATTTCAGCACCAGCACATTGAAAAATGTAATTAGCAAATATTTCAATAATTCCTACCTTAATGTAGTATCTTCCTTAGTTAAGGAAGAAGACATATCAATTGACGAGCTTAAAGAACTTATAAAGAAAGTTGAAGAAGAGAACAGGAAATAAGCAATGATAGAAAAAGTTTAATAATATGGGAACACTACTTATATATATACTGAAATCGGCTGTTTGTCTGGCAGTATTCTATCTGTTCTACAAACTGCTGATGAGTCGCGAAACTTTTCATCGTTTCAATCGTTTCTCTCTTCTTGGCCTGATGATTATATGTTCCATAATTCCTTTCGCAAAGATAAGTATGGATACCCCGGATGAAACTGTTCAGGTTGAAATATCTATGGACGAGTCACTGATGATGCCTGTCATGGTCGATGAAAATATAGCAACAGAAGCCAGTGATATCTCTACGATGGAATATATCACCACATTTGCAGCCATCATATACATCACAGGAATTCTGTTCTTTGCCGTAAAAGAGATTTTACAGTTCATAAAAGTGCTGAACATAACGCACAAGGGTAAAGAGGAAGATATCAGTCTGTATGTAAAAGATAATACCGGAAACATAAGACTGATAGTGACAGACGAAAACATATCACCTTTCAGCTGGATGAACCATATAGTAATATCACGTACCGACCTGGAAGAAAACGGCAGAGAGATACTGTGTCATGAAATGGCACATATCACCAACCATCATTCCATCGACCTTGTCCTGGCAGATATATGCATACTTCTGCAATGGTTCAACCCGGCATCATGGCTTATAAAATCGGAACTTCAGAACGTACATGAATTTGAAGCCGACGAAACAGTAATAAGAAACGGAATAGACGCAAAGAATTATCAATTATTATTAATAAAAAAAGCTGTCGGCTCAAGGCTCTACTCAATCGCCAACAGCTTTAATCACAGTAAACTTAAAAAACGTATCACTATGATGATGAAAAAGAAATCCAGCCCATGGGCACGCGCGAAGTATCTCTACGTACTTCCACTGGCAGCTGTAGCAGTTGCCGCCTTTGCCCATCCTGAAATCTCAAAATTAAGTGACGAGATTTCAAGTGTCAAAGTTAATGATTTTTCGGCAATTACGAAAAATCATGAGGTAGAAAACACTTATTCCAAACCTAACGGACTTATTCTGGTGAAAGGTACAGTAGTTGACGATGCCACCGGAAAAGCGATAAGGGGAGCCAGCATCCTGGAAAGAGGTACTACAAACGGAACTATCTCAGATGAGAACGGAGATTTCACATTACGAACTACAGAAAACTCCGTAATAATAATTTCATTCATCGGGAAACAGACTTATACTTTCATAGCGTCGGAAATGGAAATAAAAGGATTAAAAAATAACCCCATAAAGCTTAAGGACGATGTGCAGAATATGGACGAGATAGTTGTAGTGGGATATGAACCGGCCGAGCAACCAAAGAAAGAAGAAAAAGTTCAGCAGAAAGCCGGAAATGAGGAGGAAGTATTCATAGTAGTGGAACAGATGCCTGAATTCCCCGGTGGCATGTCCGAATGCTTAAAATATATAGCCCGCAACATCAAATATCCTACACTTGCACAGGAAGCAAAAATTGAAGGACGTGTAATAGTCAGATTCGTTGTAGGTATAGACGGATACACATCAAACTTCGAGATTCTACACAGTGTATGTCCGGCCTTAGATGCGGAAGCCATCAGAGTTTTGGCACAAATGCCTAAATGGAAACCTGGCATGCAAAGGGGTGTTGCTGTTCCTGTGAAATACACCGTTCCTGTAACCTTTAAACTTGAAAAACAAAATACGCCCCAAACGCAAACCATTAAAAGTAATCCGGTTATGCCCGGAAACGTAAGTTTCAACAAGTCATTGGAGAATGTCCTGATTGTTATAGACGAGAAAGTGGCATCACAGCAAGAATTCAGTGCCTTGAAACCTCAAAACATTGAAAGCATACATGTCATAAAAGAAGAGAACAAGGCACAGGAGATATTCCGTAAATACGGTGTATTCGACAAGAAAGAAGGAGTGATAATTATTAAGACGAAAGTATGGAACGAAGAACCCACAGTAACTCTTAGCGTTGACAAAATGGACAATAAAATAGCAAAAATAATAAAAGACAAGCTGATTAACGACTACAAAAAATAGGCTAATAAAAAACGTGCGCACATTCGATTTAAAACGTGCGTTCATTTAATCCAAAACGTGCGCACGTTTTACTTAAAACGCCTTGTCGTTTTTTTAAAAGATATGCTCCCCCTATCAGAGTTCTGAAAGAGGGAGCATTTATACTATTAAAATTCGTGCAAAAACAAATTATCAAGCCTTAACACGACCTACGTATGAACCATCGCGAGTATCAACTTCGATGATTTCATCCTGATTGATGAACAATGGAACACGTACTGTAGCACCTGTTTCTACTGTAGCAGGTTTAGTCGCGTTTGTAGCAGTATCACCCTTCAATCCCGGTTCTGTATAAGTAACCTTCAACTGAACCTTAACAGGCAATTCTGCGAAAAGGATAGTTTCAGTAGAAGCGTCAGAAACAACTTCGATAACCATCTCTTCCTTCAAGAAGTCAACACCTTCGATAAGATCGTGTGCGATAGGCACCTGTTCGTAAGTTTCCTGATTCATGAAGATATAGTCAGCACCTTCCTTATACAAGTACTGGTAAGGACGACGTTCAACACGTACATCTTCAAGTTTTTCACCAATATTGAAACGACGTTCCAAAACGTAACCGTCAACAACATCTTTCAGTTTTGTACGCATGAAAGTGTTTCCTTTACCCGGTTTTACATGAAGGAAGTCAATACAGAAATAAATCTTGCCATCCATACGGATTGCTGTTCCGATTTTAATGTCTTGAGCATTAATCATAAGTAGAAATCTTTATATAAATATGTAATAATTGATATTCAGAGTAATAATTCGGGTGCAAAATTAATCTAAATCACGAAAAAACGCAAAAAGTTTTGTGTAAAAATGACTTATATCTTTGATTATTAAAAAAAAGTCACTAATTTTGCAGCCCGAACGCATAGAATAATAACATAAATAGTATATACGAAAATGAAAAGAACATTCCAACCCTCTAACAGAAAGAGAAAAAACAAACACGGTTTCCGTGAAAGAATGGCTACTGCAAATGGTCGCCGAGTATTGGCTGCACGTCGTGCTAAAGGTCGTAAAAAATTGACTGTATCTGACGAATACAACGGAGTCAAGGCTTAAGCCGTGCTTTGGAATTAAGATTTAAGAAAAGCCGCAAGATATTGGTAACAGTATTTTGCGGCTTTTTCTGTTGTTTATTTTTCTGCCAATAAAACGAATAACCAAAAAAATCGTATCTTTGTCGAAAATATTCAACAAATTATGATAGGATTTAAAGACTTCTTTTCGTTCCGGAAAAACAAATTATTCTGGATTAACATAATTGGTATGGTTGTGGTAATAATAGCTGTGACATGGGGAACTTTGGCATGGCTTGATTCATATACCAGACATGGAGAAGCACATATAGTGCCTGACGTAAAAAACAAAAACATAGAGGAAGCAGTCAGGATTCTGAATGAAGGTACAATGGAAAGTGTAGTCATAGACTCAAATTACGTTAAAGGTGTACCGGCAGGAATGGTTCTGGAACAAACTCCCGCTGCAGGAGCCAGAGTAAAGGAAGGCAGAACTGTATATCTGACAATAACCACTACCTCTGTTCCACTGATACAGCTACCAGACATTATTGACAACAGTTCTATAAGACAGGCAGAAGCAAAACTGAAAAGTATAGGTTTCAAGCTTACAGAACCTGAACTCGTTCCGGGAGAGCAGGATTGGGTGTATGGAATAAAATACAGAGGAAGAGAACTGAAATCGGGCGATAAAGTGCCTAACGAGGCTCTTCTCACCTTGTGTGTGGGAGATACTCATTTAAGGGATTCACTTGCTATGGATTCCACTATGATTGAAATAAATCCAATGCCTCAAAATGAAGAAAAACCTGAGGTGGATGATTCCTGGTTCTAACTAATAATGAAAGAATGGCAGAAGATATTTTTCTTGATGATATTGACGATACATTAGACGACCTTGAGCCGACCGGAAATTCCGGAGAGTTGTATGAACATTTCAAGGTTGTGGTCGATAAAGGACAGTCGCCGGTAAGAATAGACAAATACCTTTTTGAAAGGATAGTAAACGCCTCAAGAAACAGGATACAGGCTGCTGCGGATGCGGGATTCGTTATGGCTAACGGAAAACCGGTGAAAAGCAGCTATAAGGTGAAACCTTCGGATGTACTGACGGTGATGATGGACCGTCCGAAATATGACAACGACATTATTCCTGAAGATATTCCACTTGACATTGTTTACGAGGACAGTGAACTTATGGTGATAAACAAGCCTGCAGGACTTGTGGTACATCCGGGATGCGGCAATTATCATGGCACATTGGTCAATGCTATTGCATGGCATTTGAGAGACGTTCCTACATACGACCCGAACGATCCTCAAGTGGGATTGGTGCATAGAATAGACAAGGATACATCCGGACTGTTGGTTATAGCCAAGACGCCTGATGCGAAGACCAGCCTGGGAATGCAATTCTACAATAAGACCACAAAACGTGAATACAATGCACTGGTGTGGGGAATAGTGGAAGAGGACGAAGGAACAATAACGGGCAACATAGGACGTAATCCTAAAGACAGGATGCAAATGGCTGTAATGGCTGACCAGAATCAGGGAAAGCATGCCGTGACGCACTATAAGGTTTTGGAAAGGCTGGGATATGTGACGCTTGTAAAATGTGTGCTGGAGACAGGAAGAACACATCAGATTCGCGTACATATGAAGCACATAGGGCACGTTCTTTTCAATGACGAAAGATATGGCGGTAACGAAATTCTGAAAGGGACTCATTTCAGCAAATACAAACAATTCGTAAACAACTGTTTTGATATTTGTCCGAGACAGGCGTTACATGCCAAGACTTTAGGTTTCGTACATCCTAAGACCGGAGAAGAAATGTTCTTCACATCGGAACTGCCTAAGGATATGACAGAACTGATTGAGAAATGGAGAACTTATATCAGTAATAGAGAACAGATTTGAATAATATAAATAAAGATGAAACGTACAGTAGCAATTATTGCAGGCGGTGACTCTTCGGAACATGAAGTGTCAATGAACAGTGCAAAAGGCATTTATTCTTTTATTGATAAGGAAAAATACAATCTATATATAGTAGAATTGAGCAAGAAGGCCTGGGAAGCCGTGCTTGCCGATGGAACTCGTTCGAAAATAGACAAGAACGATTTCAGTTTTATGGATGGCGACAAAAAGGTGAAACCTGACTTCGCATATATCACCATACATGGCACTCCGGGTGAAAATGGTATCCTGCAGGGGTATTTCGAATTGTTGGATATCCCCTACTCTACTTGCGACGTCCTGGTTTCTGCCATGACTTTCAGCAAGTTTACATTGAACCAATATCTGAAAGGATTCGGCATCAGAGTTGCGGAGTCTATGCTGGTAAACAAACGTTTCGGCATAGAGGATAAGGATGTTATAGAGAAAATAGGTCTTCCTTGTTTTATCAAGCCTAATGCCAGCGGTTCAAGCTTCGGTGTGACAAAAGTAAAAACAGCGGATCAGATACAACCTGCCCTGAAAGCTGCCTTTGCAGAATCGGATGATGTGATGATAGAGGCATTCATGGACGGTATTGAGCTGGCAAACGGATGTTATAAGACAAAGAATAAATCTGTAGTATTCCCTATCACTGAAGTGGTTAGCGACAATGAGTTTTTCGATTATAACGCAAAATATAAAGGCGAAGTGACTGAAATAACTCCTGCACGTCTCAGTCCTGAGCTTACAGAGAGGGTAAAGAAGCTGACTTCTGCCGTGTATGATATTTTGGGATGTAAGGGTATAGTAAGAGTTGACTATATCATTACTGAGGGTGAAAAGATTAATATGCTCGAGATAAACACCACTCCGGGAATGACATCTACAAGCTTTATTCCACAGCAGGTAAAGGCTGCAGGACTTGACATAAAAGATGTGATGACAGACATCATAGAAGAAGGACTGGAAAAGTATTCTAAATAAACATTCATAACCATAAAAACTGAAAGCCATGAGAATACCTGAAGAATTTGACGAAATCCGCCCCTATTCTCCGGAAGAACTTCCAAAGATCTTCGAAGAATTATTGTCTGACAGTGATTTTATAGAGGTGATAAAAAAGGTATTGCCAGATACTCCAATTGAGGCATTGGCCAATATATTGAGAAATTGCAAGACTAACCTTGATGTGCAGAAGAATATTTTTTATGGATTACTGCATGACATCATAAAGAAATGCAGCGACGGATTCAGTTTCGACAGCTCGCAGATTGCAGACAAGAACAAAGGATATACTTTTATATCCAATCACAGGGATATTGTACTGGATTCCGGATTCCTTTCAGTAGGACTCATTGACAACGGATTCCCTACTACAGTAGAAATAGCAATAGGTGACAATCTTCTGATATACCCGTGGATAAAGAAGCTGGTGCGTGTAAACAAGGCGTTCATAGTACAAAGGGCACTGAGCATGCGACAAATGCTTGAGGCTTCGGCCAGAATGTCAAGATACATTCATTTTGCAGTTACACAGAAGCAGGAAAATATATGGATAGCGCAACGCGAGGGAAGAGCAAAGGACTCTAATGACCGTACTCAGGACAGTGTGCTGAAGATGCTGGCAATGGGTGGTAGCGGCGACGTAATAGACAGTCTGAAGGAGCTTAACATAGTACCTTTGTCACTGTCATATGAATATGACCCGTGCGATTTCCTTAAAGCTCAGGAAATGCAGCTGAAAAGAGATGTAGAAGGCTTCAAGAAAAGCCAGCAGGACGACCTGGTGAATATGCAGACAGGAATTTTCGGATACAAGGGAAGAATACATTTCCAGACAGGCCCATGCATAAACGACGAACTGGAGGCTTTGCGCGGATTGCCTAAAGTGGAGATATTTACAAAAGTTTCTGAGATTATAGACAGATATATCCACCGCAATTACAGAATGTATCCTGCCAATTATATTGCGTGCGATATGCTTAACGGAAACAAGGCGATGGCAGAACATTATACGGCTGAAGACAAGGCCAAATTTGAGGCTTATCTCGAAAAGAAGATTTCGCTTATAAACATTCCTGACAAGGATATTGACTTCTTACGTGAACGTATTCTGACTATGTATGCAAATCCTGCTATCAATCATCTCCATGCGATAAAGGAATGAGGAAAGGTTTTTACATAATAATTCTAGTATGCATTGTGGCTTTTTCATCTTGCAAGAAAGATGAATATGTATATCCTAGTGTACTGACAGAACTTGTTGACATAAAGACAAATTCTTCCGGGAAACTATCGTATATTCAAAGCGACAACGGAGATATGTATCAGATAATGGAGAGGAGTGGACTGGAAGGTTTCACTCCGGACTCTACTTATAGGGCACTATCAATCTTCGAACCCGGAGAAAGCAGCAACGATGTTTTTACTGCCAAGGTTTATTCATGTCAGTTTGTTATTTCAGTTATTCCATCTCCGGCAGACAAGTTTGATAAAGGGATAAAAACTGATTCGCTGGATATAGACAGAATTTGGAGTTCGGGAAACTATATAAATATGGTACTGGATATTATGGCGAAAGACAAAACGCACGTATTGAATTTCGTCGATAACGGAATAACAGACAATGCAGATGGAAGCAAGACACTGAATATAACGGTTTATCATGATCAGAATGGTGATTATGAAGCCTACACGAAAAAAGCGTATGCTTCTATTCCGTTATGGCCTTATAGAGGAGTTTTGGCAGAAGGTGACAGAATAATAGTGCACATAAACACATTTAAGGAAGGAAATACGACAAGAGAGTTCCATTACTAAACATTCTATATTATGATATTGAAGAGTATATATTTCATGTTCTTTGTATGTGTCTTTCTGTTTGGGCTGATGGCATGCAGTTCGAAACCAAAAGACAAATTCACAAATCTTTCGGCAGACGAATTCGAGAAGCTGATAGAAAACGATGATGTACAAAGACTGGATGTAAGAACTGTTGCCGAATATAGTGAAGGTCACATACCAGGCAGCATAAACATC
>NZ_JANRHK010000083.1:0-205 GCF_024733815.1 Bacteroides sp. ET336 | reverse complement strand
GCAACAATATTCCATACACGGCATTCTATGACTGGTTCAAGAAGACACAGAAGAAGGTTGTACCTGTAGAAGTGGAAGGTATTCCTGAAGAGTTGCTCCAAAGCGACAATACACATGAGGATGTTACTGAGAACAAGCCCAAACGTACAACTCCCCATAAAGGAAGTATCATGGTAACGATAAGAACCCGTGAGGGCTTGTGCAT
>NZ_JANRHK010000082.1:0-208 GCF_024733815.1 Bacteroides sp. ET336 | reverse complement strand
GCAACAATATTCCATACACGGCATTCTATGACTGGTTCAAGAAGACACAAAAGAAGGTTGTACCTGTAGAAGTGGAAGGAATTCCTGAAGAGTTGATTCAGGCTGGTAATGAAGAACAGCAGGATGTTGCTAAAGACAAGCCCAAACGTACAACTCCCCATAAAGGAAGCATCATGGTGACGATAAGAACCCGTGAGGGCTTGTGCAT
>NZ_JANRHK010000081.1:0-228 GCF_024733815.1 Bacteroides sp. ET336 | reverse complement strand
TTACTTTTTCAGCTTGTTACATCATGTCAAAGATCTTTTGTCAATTAATAATTAAGAATTAAAAGTTAAGAATGGATTGCGCCATCTAATTTTTAATTGTTCATTTTTAATTATTAATTCATTACGTGAAGGTTACGGAGTCGGACCGTTTTTCCGGGGCCGGCCTTGTGTTTTAGGCTCCCCTGCCTCCTCTGATGATTATCTTTAAATCATCATTTTATATTGTCT
>NZ_JANRHK010000080.1:0-234 GCF_024733815.1 Bacteroides sp. ET336 | reverse complement strand
CAGAAAAATATGGGAGGATAGAGGATTATTTCTTTTTTATCTTCCACCATACTCTCCAGAACTTAATCTTGCTGAAATCCTGTGGCGCATATTGAAAGGCAAATGGATAAGACCTGCTGATTACAATACTAAGGACTCGCTTTTCTATTGTACAAACAGGGCACTGGCATCTGTAGGTACGAACTTATTTGTGAATTACTCATATGTATAAAATTAATTTTGAATAGTTACTTA
>NZ_JANRHK010000008.1:0-138786 GCF_024733815.1 Bacteroides sp. ET336 | reverse complement strand
TTCTTCCGAGAACAGTAAAAGGCTGACAGCTATCAGCTCAATTTTATCCATTCCGTTTTCTGATGTTGAATATTGTGATATAATTTCATCAGTGCTTATGTCCATAAGCTCTTTCGGACTTACTCCTAGCATCTCATGTGTATTGTATTCATATTTTTCCAACTCTTTGTTGTCAAGTCTTTTCTTTTTTATGATGGCAGTGACAATCATAGAGATTATCTCCTGTATCATTCTTATTATATAATCCTGTTTTATCATTTTTATATGATGCGAAAAGCCTTGTCACTTCAGTTTTATTTTCAGAATCTTACCGCTGTTGGCTGGTAAATCTGTTCCCACAGGTTTTGAAGACATGAAGTTTATCTTTTCTTCCTTGCCGCTTATCAGATCCTTTACTTTTATGTTTCCCATCTCAGGCATTCCAAGATAGTTGAATGCATGTTCAGGTATGTTTATTGCCACTCTCATGTTCATATCTCCAAAGTTTACGGCAATAAGCAGTACCTCATCTTCGCATTGTCTGAGGAAAGCATATTGTTTATGCTCGTCCATTTGCCATCCGTTTACGTTTGCATACATCAAATCGAAGAATTTTCCACGGGCGATACACTTTTCCTGATTGCAGATGTTCAGAAGCGTTTTGTAGAAGTTCCTTATACCTTTCTCTTTGGCATTAAGCAGGTGGGTATTAAATCTTCCGTGGTTTGTCCAGCGCCTTATGCTGTCAACGCTCCAATAGTCAAATATGGTTGTCCTTCCGTCTCTACCGCTAAATCCTTCTGTATCCATTCCGCTTTCGCCGAGCTCCTGTCCGAAGTATATCATGACTGGGTTTGTATTCATACATGCAGACACAATCATTCCCGGGAATGCTTTGTGCGGGTTTCCTGCGAAATAATCGGACGCTATACGCTGTTCGTCATGGTTTTCCAGAAAATTGAGCATGTGGCTTTGAATGTCGTTCACACTTTGCCAGCAACCTGTTATGTTTGTTGCGGATGAGTTGCTGCATATTATGGATCTTAGTGTGTCGTACAGGCCTACCTTGTCGTACAAATAATCAAAGTGGCCGTTGTGTATATAATTTCTGTATTCCTGCGGATTGTAAACTTCGGCTATGAATATTATGTCAGGGAATTGTTCTTTAACTTGAGGAATGGCCCATCCCCAGAATTCACAAGGAACCATTTCTGCCATGTCGCATCTGAAACCATCGATGTTCTTACCTGCCCAGAACAAAAGAATATCTTTCATTTTGTTCCATGTGTCAGGAATAGGTGAGAAATGGCAACCTGTGTTGTTGTAATAATCAACTCCGTAGTTAAGCTTTACAGTTTCATACCAGTCGTTTCTGTTAGGCCATGCATCAAACTTGTTGTTTCCTGTCGCTTTTGCAGGCATTTCTGTATATCTGCCGGCTTCAGGATCATAAAGGTCTATATCGCCTTTCAGTTCTTCTCCCGGAATGTAATAGAAATTGTTGTTTGGATTGAACGATACAGATATATCATCGTCCTCGCCAAGGTCTTTTACTCCAGCCGGTTTTGCCAATGATTTATACTGACGTGCTACGTGGTTAGGTACAAAATCAATAATCATTTTCATTCCGGCAGTGTGTGTACGTTCTACAAGGGCTTCAAACTCTTCCATCCTTTTATCCACATCCACAGCCAGGTCCGGATCAATGTCGTAATAATCCTTTATTGCGTATGGCGAGCCCGCTTTTCCTTTTACTACGGCAGGATGATCCTTGCGTATTCCGTACTTTGTATAGTCTGTTTGTGTGGCATGAGCTATGATGCCTGTGTACCAGATGTGAGTGGCCCCAAGTCCTTTTATTTCAGAAAGGGCTTGTTCGGTAAAATAATCCAACTTTCCGCATCCGTTTTCTTCTATGCTTCCGTTGGTCTTGCTTGTTAGGGCCTGGTTGCCGAATAAGCGTGTAAAGACTTGATAAATGATGATTTTTTCTTCTGGATTCATAGAGTTTATAGTTTAAATTAAAAAAAGAAGACACGTATCGTTTTCTATGATACGTGTCCGGTTTGTCGTGATATTATTCAATGCCGTGGGCATTAGCTTCTTTGTTGATCTTCTTGATCAATCCCTGAAGCACAGCACCCGGTCCGCATTCGATAAATTCGTCTGCTCCGTCGGCAATCATATTCTGTACTGTTTGAGTCCATCTTACAGATGCAGTCAGCTGAGCCACAAGATTTGCTTTAATCTTTGCAGGGTCTGTATATGGTTTTGCGTCAACATTCTGGTAAACAGGACATTTTGGAGTGTGGAACTCTGTTGCATTGATTGCAGCTTCAAGTTCAACTTTTGCAGGATCCATAAGAGGAGAATGGAAGGCTCCACCTACTTTCAGTGGAAGTGCGCGTTTAGCTCCAGCTTCTTTCATAAGTTCACATGCCTTGTTGATACCTTCGATAGAACCGGAGATTACTATCTGTCCAGGGCAGTTATAGTTTGCAGCTACGCATACTTCACCTTCAGCAGCCACTTTTGCACATATTTCTTCTACTTTCTCGTCAGGCAAAGCAATAATTGCTGCCATAGTGGAAGGTTGTGCTTCGCATGCTTTCTGCATTGCCATAGCACGTGCATATACAAGTTTCAAACCGTCTTCGAACGAGAGAGCTCCTGCCGCTACGAGTGCAGAGAATTCTCCCAATGAGTGTCCTGCTGTCATTTCCGGCTTGAAATTTTCTCCCATGCATAATGCAGAGATTACTGAATGAAGGAATACGGCAGGCTGTGTAACTTTTGTCTGACGCAAGTCTTCATCTGTTCCGTTGAACATGATATCTGTGATACGATAACCTAAAATATCGTTTGCTTTTTCGAATAGTTCTTTGGCTAAAGCCGAATTTTCGTACAGGTCCTTGCCCATACCAACAAACTGGGCACCCTGTCCTGGAAATACAAATGCTTTCATGATTTTTCTATTTAATAATTAATAATCTTGTCGCAAAGTTAATGATTGTTTTTATATAACTACTCATTTTCAACGAAAATGTGCATAGGAACCGGCTTATGAAGGTGGTTTAATGGGCCGTGCCCTTTACCTATTTGTATGTCTTTTCCGTTCAATATGCCTTGATATACATATTCTTTGGCTTTTTCTACAGCTTCCTGCAATGTGTTTCCCAATGCCAGGTTTGTAGCTATGGCAGAAGATAGTGTGCATCCGGTGCCATGTGTGTTGTGGCTGTCAATCTTTTTGGAAGTGAACATGTATGGGGTATTGTCGTCTTTTATGCATAAAACGTCGCACATGTCGTTTCCGTTCAGATGTCCTCCTTTTATTAATAC
The DNA here is from genome assembly GCF_024733815.1 of Bacteroides sp. ET336. Lineage (NCBI taxonomy): Bacteria > Pseudomonadati > Bacteroidota > Bacteroidia > Bacteroidales > Bacteroidaceae > Bacteroides > Bacteroides sp. ET336. Next base: position 135,465 of record NZ_JANRHK010000008.1, on the reverse strand, counting down.
TGAGTGGCATCCGTAATTGATAATCTTCTTACCGGCTTCCACCATATCATCGGTATTCTCTATTTTATTTCCTGTCAGTACAATAGCCTCACTCAGGTTTGGAGTAATGATTGTTGACAACGGTATGAGTTCGTTTTTTATAGCCTCTATAGCTTCGTCTTCAATAAGCTTGCAGCCACTTGTTGACACCATCACCGGATCGAATACCACGAATTTGGGGTTATGCTCTTTTATTGATAATGCTATGGCCTTTACAATTTTCACATCATTAATCATTCCAATTTTTATGGCTTCAGGCTTGATGTCGGTCATTACGGCATCTATCTGTGATTTTACAAAATCGGCCGGTATAGGGTGTATTCCTGTCACTCCACATGTGTTTTGCACTGTTATGGCGGTAATGGCACTTGCGGCATAACACCCCAATGCTGATATTGTTTTTATGTCGGCTTGTATGCCCGCACCGCCACTGCAGTCGGAACCGGCAATCGTGAGTACTGTATGATATTTTTTCATTGTCATAATTTAGTTGTTACAGGAGACAAAGTTAAGAATTATTTCATTCAGTCAAAGAAACTGGTTTTCATTAATAAATATTTATCTGATAAAAAATCAGTAATGATTTCCCAATATTAGTGTTGTATTTTAATAAAAAAACAGCTATTTTTGCGGTAATTATAAAAATATGTATTTTATGGATTTGAATGGAAACAATCATATTGTCATAATGGCAGGAGGAATAGGAAGCCGTTTTTGGCCTATGAGTAATAAGGAATTGCCTAAACAGTTCATTGATGTATTGGGCTGTGGACGTACTTTGATACAGCTCACAATGGACAGGTTTAAGGGAATATGTCCGCCCGAAAACGTATGGGTGGTTACGTCTGCCAATTATGAATCTATCGTAAAGGAGCAATTGCCTGAAATTCCTTCATCACAGATTCTTCTTGAGCCTTGCCGTCGTAATACAGCTCCTTGTATTGCATATGTAAGCTGGAAAATAAAGTCAAAAAATCCGAAGGCGAATATTGTAGTTACACCTAGTGACCATATAGTAATGGATGTAAACGAATTCAGAAGGGTGATAACTTCTGCAATGAAATTTACATCATCATCAGATGCTATAGTTACTCTTGGTATGAAAGCTACACGTCCGGAAACCGGATATGGCTATATCGAGGCCGATCTGACTATGGCTTGCCCGTCTAATAAGGAAATATACAGAGTAGATGCATTCAAGGAAAAACCGGACCTGGAGACAGCCAACAGATATATACAGAAGAAGAATTTCTTCTGGAATGCCGGTATCTTTGTCTGGAATGTAAACACTATAGTAAACGCCATGCGTGTTTATCAGCCTGCACTGGGTAAAATATTCGAAAAGATGCTTCCTTATTATTTTACTGATAAAGAACAAGAAATGATTAATGAACTTTTCCCTATGTGTGAGAACATATCCATCGACTATGCTGTAATGGAAAAGGCTGACGAAATATATGTTTTCCCGGCATCGTTCGGATGGAGCGATCTTGGAACATGGGGCTCGCTGCATGAGAATTCAGCAAAGGATGCTTACGGCAACGTTTGTATAGGCGAAAACATAAAGATGTATGAATCACGTAATTGTGTAGTACATGCCACACAGGAGAAGAAAGTCGTGATACAGGGACTTGACGGATATATCGTGGCAGAGAAAAATGATACACTTCTTGTTTGCCGACTAAGCGAAGAGCAACGAATAAAAGAATTTTCGGAAGATTGACCAGAGCAATAATATAAAATTTGACCGGACTTGATGAAATAATCAAAAAGCCCGGTCTTTTTTGTGGTTATGAGTGATTGGTTATTGTGTTGTTTCTTATTTTATTGCTGCCAAAGCTGCTTCGTAGTTTGGCTCCTGTGTTATTTCAGGTACAAGTTCTGTGTAAACAATTTTGCCTTCAGGGTTAATTACCACTACAGAACGTGTCAGCAGGCCTTTCAGCGGACCGTCTGCAATCAGCACTCCGTATTCAGTGTCAAAATCAGAAGGATTTCTGAAGTCGGAAAGTGGAATAACACTTGCTATACCTTCTGTAGTGCAGAAACGTCCTTGTGCGAAAGGCAAATCTTTTGATATCGCCAGTACTACGGTGTTGTCCATGTTGGCTGCCATTTGGTTGAATTTTCTTACAGAAGTGGCGCAGACACCAGTGTCAAGGCTTGGGAAAATATTTAGAATTACAAACTTACCCTTTGTTTCTGATAGTTTGAATTGGCTTAAATCACCTTTTACCATTGTGAAATCCGGTGCTGTGATGCCGGTCTTTATAAATTCTCCCGCTAAATTAACGGTTGTTCCTTTGAATGCTGTTTTTGACATAATCTTGTTTTTTATATGTTATAACTAAATAACGGTTGCAGGATGGAAATTGTTCATCAAAATGAAAAAAACTTTTTATTTTATATAGTTTCGGCCTGTAATCTGGGTTAACTTATCACATTTGTCATTTTTTATTATTCTTTTTTTTATAACTTTGTGCCGGAAATAAAATCATTAATAATTTATTTATGGAACGCAAATTAAAGGATTACGCAACACTTGTCTTGAAGGGGATGGGAATGGGTGCTGCCGATGTCGTGCCTGGAGTGTCAGGTGGTACTATAGCATTTATAGTTGGAATTTATGACGAGCTGATAAATTCTATCAAGAGTATTAACGTAAAAAATCTGAAACTTCTTTTCACGGGAAAGATTTCTGAATTCTGGAAAGGAATAAACGGAAATTTCCTTATTTCTATAATATTGGGTGTCGGAATAAGTATTTTCTCATTGGCAAAGCTTATCACATGGCTGCTCACTGATCATCCTATATTGGTGTGGTCGTTTTTCTTTGGTCTGGTACTTGCTTCCACATGGTTTGTTTCAAAGGACATAAAGGAATGGAACTGGAAAACCATTCTTTCTTTTGTGATAGGCGCCGGTATAGCTTACTACATCACTGTTGCAACTCCTGCCGAGACACCAACCAATTATCTTTTCATATTCCTTTGTGGGGCAATTGCCATATGTGCCATGATTTTGCCGGGAATATCCGGAAGTTTTATCCTGGTTCTCCTTGGCAAGTATTTCTACATAATGGAGGCAGTGAAGACATTCGATATCGTTATATTGGCAATTTTCGGTATAGGCGCATTCATCGGTATAACATCTTTCTCCAGAGTTTTATCGTATGCATTGAAAAACTTCAGAAACGTAACCCTTTCAGTTCTTACAGGCTTTATGCTCGGTTCGCTTAATAAAGTATGGCCATGGAAAAGGGTAGTGGAGTTTTATACTGACAGTCATGGAGTGGCTAAACCATTGATAGAGGAGAATATAGCTCCTAATCAGTTCGTAGTAGAGGCTGTGGTTCTTATGATTGTAGGATTCTTCTTGGTGTATTTCCTTGAGAAACTGTCTTCAAAGAAACAGGTTGAGGCATAATGGGAATTTGTTGGAACGCTAGTTCCTGATGAAATTTTTCAGGCATGGTAAATTAATACATACCATGCCTGATTTTTTTATAATTATACAATTTATCATTTTGACAAAATGATAAATTTGTTTTTTGAGAATTGAAATTTAACGTACCAAGGTAAGAGGCAGCTTGAAAAATCGTACTGTAATGCCTTTGATGTGAGTTGAAAAGTCAGCTTTAATGGCGATTATCTTGCGATTTGTACTGCTTTGTTATTTGTACTTATATGATCTGTTCTTTTATAATCGCTAATACATGTCTTTATGATAATCTGAAAATGATGCTGGCTTTTCTTGAAATAGAATTGAATTTATCAAATTTCCGCCGACTGTATATATCTCTTGGGAAAAATAATAAAACGTTTCGGCGTTTCAGATAATATTTCAAGGCGTTTATATTGAAATGTCCTCATGTTTTTCTGTAGCTTATGACAATATCTAATGTTAAAATATTGCGGTTGTTTAACTGAGCGTTTGTTTTAACTGTGTATTTTGATAAGTATTAATATGGATAATTTAACATTACACCTCTATTTTAGGCTATTCTTAGGGCGCTTGTGTCGCTTTTTCTGTTAAATCTATGACATTATGAGTTGATGTAGCATGAAATATGATGATATGTGATATTCGTATTAAAGAAAAGGAGTTTATTTTTGATTATGAGTATAATATAAATATGTATTACATATGTAACTTATTATGTTTTATTCAGTATTCAGACAGCTTTCTTTGCAAAAAATGTTTGGATTTTTTGATTTTCTGTTTGTTTTCTCTATCTTTGCATCAAATTAAGTTAAACTTATATGATGATGAAACAGCTTTTAACTCCTGATTGTATTTTTGAGTCTAGTTGGGAAGTGTGTAATAAAGTTGGAGGCATTTACACCGTCTTATCTACAAGAGCCAAGACATTACAGGAAGCATTTGGGGATAAGATTTTTTTCATAGGACCGGATGTATGGTTGGGAAAAGAAAATCCTTTGTTTGTTGAGGATGAAAAACTACTCAAAGACTGGCGTGAACATGCTTTGAGCTTTGATAAATTAAGTTTGAGAATTGGACGATGGAATATTCCTGGAAATCCTATCGCTATTCTAGTCGATTTTGCTCCTTTCTTTGAGCAAAAGAATGAAATCTATACCCAGGCATGGTTTGATTATCAGGTTGACTCCCTGCATGCTTATGGCGATTATGACGAGGCTTCAATGTTTTCGTATGCCGCAGGTAAGGTGGTCGAAAGTTATTACAGATTCTTTCTTGATGATAGCAAGAAAGTGGTATATCAGGCCCATGAATGGATGACAGGTTTGGGAGCATTGTACGTTCAGAAGCATGTTCCGGAAATAGCCACAATTTTTACCACTCATGCCACTTCCATAGGACGTTCTATAGCCGGAAACAATAAACCTTTGTATGACTATCTGTTTGCTTATAATGGTGATCAAATGGCCAGAGAACTTAATATAGAGTCGAAACACTCTATTGAAAAGCAGACTGCACATCATGTGGATTGCTTCACTACTGTAAGCGAAATAACTAATAATGAATGTAAAGAACTGCTTGAAAAACCTGCTGACGTTGTTCTTATGAATGGTTTTGAGGATGATTTTGTGCCTCAGGGACGCTCTTTCACCGCTAAACGTAAAAAAGCAAGACAGGTAATGCTGAACCTTGCAAACAAACTGCTTGGTACTTCACTGGGTGATGATACTCTTATAATAGGTACCAGCGGAAGATATGAATTCAAGAATAAAGGAATCAATGTTTTCCTTGAAACTCTAAATCGTCTGACAAGAGACAAGAATCTTAAAAAGGAAGTCCTGGCCTTTATAAATGTTCCTGGATGGGTTGGCGATGCCAGACAGGATCTTATCGACAGATTAAAAAGCAAGGAAAATTTCAATACTCCGCTTGAAGTTCCATTCGTTACACATTGGTTGCATAATATGAGTCACGACCAGGTGTTGGATATGCTCAAATACCTTAATATGTCGAATTCGGCAGATTCTAAGGTTAAGGTTATTTTCGTACCATGTTATCTTGACGGAAAAGACGGCATACTGAACATGACGTATTATGATCTGATTTTGGGTAATGACCTTAGCGTATATCCTTCATATTACGAACCATGGGGCTATACTCCTCTGGAGAGTGTGGCATTCAAAGTACCTACCATTACTTCCGACCTTGCTGGTTTCGGATTGTGGGTTAATTCGGTAGTGGGTCACAATGGAGAATTAGCCGACGGAGTGAAGGTGATACACCGTACTGATTATAATTATTCTGAAGTGGCCGATGCCATAAAAGATACTATTAGCGAATTCTCGTCTTTGGATCAGAAACAGATAGACAAGATACGCAAGAATGCTGCCGCTATAGCTGAAAAAGCGTTATGGAAGCATTTCATCAAATATTATTACGAAGCATACGACGTGGCTTTGCGCAATGCTTCTGCCAGATTAGAGAGTAATAAAGAGAATTAATAATTTTAAGTATTTGAGAGATATGAAAATTAAAACAAATTATGCTAATGCTCCTGTATGGAAAGAGGTTACAGTAAAATCTCGTATTCCTGATTCTTTGAAAATGTTACAGGAAATGGCCCGCAACATTTGGTGGTCATGGAATTATGAAGCAACAGATATGTTTAAGTCTCTTGATCCTGAATTATGGAGTGTAGTAGGACAGAACCCTGTTGCCTTTTTGGAACGTTTAAGTTATGAAAAACTCGAAGCTATTTCTACAGACAAGAAGGCTTTGGATAATATAAATAAAGTATATAAGAAATTTACCGACTATATGAGTGTTGCTCCTAACAAGGAACGTCCTTCAGTGGCTTACTTCTGTATGGAGTACGGTATGACACATGTATTGAAAATATATTCTGGCGGTCTTGGTATCTTGGCCGGTGACTATCTGAAAGAAGCATCTGACAGCAATGTTGATATGTGTGCCGTAGGTTTCTTGTACCGTTATGGTTATTTTACGCAGAGCTTGTCAATGGATGGACAGCAGATAGCAAATTATGAAGCACAGAACTTCGGTAGCCTTCCTTTGGATCGTGTAATCGGTGAAGATGGCAAGCCATTGGTTGTTGATGTTCCTTATCTTGACTATTATGTACACGCGTATGTGTGGAGAGTGAATGTCGGCCGTGTGCCATTGTATTTGCTTGATACGGACAATGAAATGAACAGCGAGTTTGACCGTCCTATTACTCATCAGCTTTATGGTGGTGACTGGGAAAACCGTTTGAAACAGGAAATACTTCTTGGTATAGGTGGTGTATTGCTATTGAAGAAACTTGGCATAAAGAAAGATATTTACCATTGCAACGAAGGGCATGCTGCTTTGTGCAACGTACAGCGTCTGTGCGATTTCGTAGAAAGTGGTATGACATTCGAACAGGCACTTGAAGTGGTACGTGCTTCTTCATTATATACAGTACATACTCCGGTTCCTGCAGGCCATGACTATTTCGATGAAGGTTTGTTCGGCAAGTATATGGGAGGATATCCTCAGCGCATGGGTATTACATGGCAGGATTTAATGGACCTCGGTCGTATCAATCCGGGTGACAATAACGAACGCTTCTGCATGTCCACATTTGCATGTAACACATGTCAGGAAGTAAACGGCGTCAGCTGGTTGCACGGAAAAGTATCCCAAGAAATGTTCTCCGGTATATGGAAAGGATATTTCCCCGAAGAAAATCATGTGGGATATGTCACAAACGGTGTACACTTCCCGACATGGTGCGCTTCTGAATGGCAGAAACTTTACAATAAATATTTCGATGCAAACTTCTTGAATGACCAGTCTAATCCTAAGATTTGGGAAACGATATACAATGTTCCTGATGAGGAAATCTGGAATACTCGTGTGGCATTGAAGAATAAACTTATAGATTATATACGTAATCAGTTCCGCGATACATGGTTGAAGAACCAGCGTGATCCTTCACGTGTAGTTTCATTGATGGATAAAATTAATCCTAATGCGTTGTTGATTGGTTTTGCCCGTCGTTTCGCCACTTACAAACGTGCCCACTTGTTGTTTACAGACCTTGACCGTCTGGCTAAGATTGTAAACAATCCTAACTATCCGGTACAGTTCTTGTTCGCAGGAAAAGCCCATCCGCATGATGGTGCAGGTCAGGGATTGATTAAGAAAATCGTGGAAATCTCTAACCGTCCTGAGTTCCTTGGAAAGATTATCTTCCTCGAAAACTATGATATGAAACTTGCGCGCCGTCTTGTTTCAGGTGTCGATATTTGGATGAATACTCCTACGCGTCCTCTTGAAGCATCCGGTACGTCTGGTGAAAAAGCTTTGATGAATGGTGTCGTAAACTTCTCTGTACTCGATGGATGGTGGCTTGAGGGTTACCGTGAAGGTGCAGGATGGGCGTTGACGGAAAAACGTACTTATCAGAATCAGGAACATCAGGATCAGTTGGATGCTGCCACTATATACAGTATTCTTGAAACTGAAATCCTTCCATTGTACTATGCTCGCAACAAGAAAGGATACTCTGAAGGATGGGTTAGGACAATCAAGAACTCTATTGCACAGGTTGCTCCTCACTATACAATGAAACGTCAGCTTGATGATTATTATTCTAAGTTCTATACTAAAGAAGCTAACCGTTACAAGATGCTTGCTGCAAACGATTATGCCAAGGCTAAGGAAATCGCTGCATGGAAAGAAGATGTTGTATCTAAGTGGGATTCAATTCAGGTTGTTTCCTTGAACAAGGAAGAAGAACTTCGCGAAGGCAATGTAGAGAGCGGTAAGGACTATACTATCACTTGCGTTGTTGACGAAAAGGGATTGAAGGATGCTATAGGTATCGAACTCGTAGTAACATACAAAAATGCAGAAGGTAAGGAATATATCTATTCAGTAACTCCGATGAACGTAGTGAAGGTAGAAGGCGACTTGTACACATTCCAGTTGACACACAGTTTGTCAAATGCTGGTAGCTTCAAGGTTTCTTATCGTATGTATCCTAAGAACCCTGAACTTGCACATCGTCAGGACTTGTGCTATGTACGTTGGTTTAACGAATAATTAATACATTATATTAATTAATATCGCCAGTTTAATCGGTCTGGAAGTCTTTTGTAAGATTTTCAGGCCGATTTTTTTATTCTTTGTTTTTTAGAGTTATTTTTGTGAAAACTCAAAAAATGTTCCGATATGAAAATTCTTGTAGTTGAAGATGATAAAGACTTGATGGAAATAATAACCAAGTCACTTGAAAAGGAAAGATATGTGGTTTCACAGGCTCCTGATTACCGGACGGCATCTATGAAAGCCGGAGATTATGACTACGATTGTATTCTTCTGGATATAATGTTGCCCGACGGAAATGGACTTGATCTTCTTGCAGAATTGCAGGATATGGGTAAGAAGGCTAATGTGATAATACTCTCTGCCAAAGATTCTATAGAAGACAAGGTGAAAGGATTGGACTTGGGGGCTGATGATTATCTGCCAAAACCTTTCCATCTTGCAGAATTGCATGCACGTATCAAAAGTCTGTTGAGAAGAAATCTCAGGGAGGGAGACAAAAAGCTGACATTTGGTAATATTGAAGTCGTGCCAGAGAAATTTGAAGTATATATAGATGGTAAGCCTGTGGAGTTGAACCGTAAGGAATACGATATACTTGTATATTTCATGTTGCGGCCTAACAGGTTGGTAAACAAAAGTACGCTTGCGGAATCTGTATGGGGCGACCATATTGACCAGGCTGATAATTTCGACTTTATATATGCTCAGATAAAGAATCTGCGTAAGCGTCTTAAGGATGCCGGTTCTACCCCTGAACTGAAAGCGGTATATGGTATAGGATATAAATTTATATTGGAATGAAACTTTTTCACAATGTGATGCTGCATGTATCTGTGGCGTCAGTCCTGATAATGACTGCCTGGGCGGTGTTTTTCTATTGGGCAATAATAGATGAGGTAAACGATGAGGTTGACGACTCTCTGGAGGATTATTCGGAGAGTCTGATTATCAGTTATCTCAACGGTGAGGAGATGCCGTCGCTGAACAATGGTTCAAATAACCAGTTCTATATGTACGATGTGAGTAAAGAGTATGCTGAGACATATCCATTAATGTCATATCGTGATGAGATGGTTTATATTGACGAGAAGCTTGAATACGAGCCGGCAAGAATACTTATGACAATATTCAAGACCGATTCCGGATATAAGGAACTGGTTGTATATACACCCACCATCGATAAACTTGATTTGCAAAGGTCTATTCTCGGATGGATAATAGCGCTTTATGTAGGTATCCTCCTCATACTGTTGTTGCTTAATATGTGGATATTCCGTCGCAATATGAAACCTCTGTATGTGCTGCTTTCATGGTTCAATAATTATAAGATAGGCAGTGGATATACGCCTCTAGCCAATAAATCCAATATTACGGAGTTTAAGAACCTGTATGAGGCTGTAACGATATCTGTTGAGAGGAATGAGAAACTTTACGAACAGCAGAAACTGTTTATAGGCAATGCTTCGCATGAGATGCAGACTCCTTTGGCAATATGCCTTAACAGGCTTGAAATGCTGATGGATGATGAAAATCTGTCGGAAAAACAGATGGAGGAAATTGCAAAAACGCATCAGACTCTGGAAAATATTACTCGCATGAACAAATCATTGTTGCTGTTGTGTAAGATTGAGAACGGACAATATGCAGACGTGAAAGATGTTTCTATAAATTCGATTATCGGTCAGTATGTAGAAACATTTAATGATATTTATGCCAGTAAGAATATAAGGGTGAATGTTTCTGAAACATCATCTCTGCATATGCAAATGAATGAATCATTGGCTGTAATGCTTGTTTCTAATCTTTTGAAGAACGCATATCTGCATAATATTGAAAATGGTGTGATAGAAATAAATATTGCGGAAAATGGTTTCAGTGTTTCCAATAGTGGTCAGGCGGCATTGGATCCTTCAAAGATTTTCACACGTTTTTATCAGGGAAGTAAGAAAGAAGGTTCAACAGGACTCGGACTGGCACTGGTTTATACTATATGTAAAGCCAATAACATTAAAATAATGTATCAATTCAAGGATAAGATGCACGAGTTTGTAGTTTCTCAATAAGAAAATGATATTTTCTCATGAAAAATTGAGAAAAAGACAGTTTTTTCAAATTCTTTTCAGTATTGTGTATAATCTTTGCAATATAAAATTAAACGCAGTACTAACAATTTAAATTTTAAAATTATGAAGAAGGTTATATTTTTATTCGTTTGTTTGTTTACAATGTCAATGATTGCAGTAGCAGATACAGACAAACCTATTCAGATTGGTCAGTTGCCGTTAAAGGCTCAGACATTCATTTCCACTTATTTCAAGAATGCTAAAGTGGCAATGGCAAAGCAGGAAACAGATTTATTCTACAAGAGTTACGATGTGATATTTACATCAGGCGACAAGATTGAGTTCGACAAATCAGGTGATTGGACTGAAGTAAAATGTATTAAGGATGGTGTTCCGTCACAGATTATTCCGCAGCAGATAAGAGATTACGTTAACACTAACTATCCTGACGACAAAATCCTGAAGATAGAAAGAGATTCAAAGGAGTATGAAATCAAACTTTCCGGCAGGTGGGAAATCAAATTCGACAAGCAGTTCAGAGTAATTGATATCGATGATTGATGAAGTATCGTATAAAAATAATAAAAGCAGGGCAATAGTCCTGCTTTTATTATTTTTATAATGATTACTGAAGATATTTCGCTATTTTTGAAACCATATTTTAATCAAAGGTAAAGAAATGTAGCAAGACTGGCTCATCAATTATTTTCCTGATGGCTCTAAATACTTTAATTTTGTACTTTTGTATTTTGTAAGGAAAGAAGTCACGTTCTGGATTAATGGAAAGTCTGTGTACGAAAGGTTGTGATATGAATTTATAATATGAGGACAATGGAATTATCTGATTGGTTTAAAGGATTTGAAAAAGGAATAAGCTGTCTAAATCCGGAACAGCGAGCTTCATTCTTTTCTGAATGTGGAAAAAATTGTGTAAACTGCGGAACGCTGCAAATCTATCAGAAATTATATGAGAAAGTAAATGGTGATTTAGACACTTTCTTTCAGGAAGCAGACAAACTTCCTGGTGTAAGAAGCAAAATCATTGAAGAAGGTTCTGTATATCATCTGTATTTTATGGAATGTACCTGTATGCTTCATCGGCAAGGATATGTTTCTACTCCATTACTTTGTGAGTGTTCCAGACAAAGCATTCTTTATGTCTTGCATTCACTATGGAAAGATAAGACATTTCAGGTAACAATCTCCGAGTCTATTTTAAGGGGAGGCCAACATTGCAAAATGCAAATCGAAATAACAAACAATGGAAATTCATAATTTATTGGATGTCAAATCAAGGGCCGAACTGCGTGAATGGTTAATACAGAATCACAAAACGGAGAAAGAATGTTGGGTAGTCGTAAAACGTGGAAGACATACAGATGACAATACTTTCTGGTATATCGATGCTGTAGAAGAAGCTCTATGTTTCGGTTGGATAGACAGTACTACTAAGAAAATAGCAGATGACGTAACAGCCCAAAAACTTTGTCCAAGAAAACCAAGAAGCAATTGGTCCGAGCTCAATAAAGAAAGATGCCGCAGAATGGAACGATTAGGACTGATGACAGATGCCGGAAGAGCCGTTTTGCCTGATATGTCGCCTAATGGCTTTACCATAGATAAGGATATATTACAGAGGCTGCAATTCGACCCTGTAGTGTGGAACAATTTCTGCCAATTTCCTGATTTATATAAGCGTATCAGGATTGATACTATCCAAATCAAGAGGAATCAGCCCGAACTTTTTGAAAGTCGCCTGAACAAATTCATAGAAAATACCCGAAAAGGACTTCTCTACGGAGAATGGAATGACAATGGAAGATTATAGACGTATTCACTTATAGCTTTTTATTTTAACTTGTATTATTAATGATAGGAAACATATGATATATAAGTGGTGTCAAAAACTGGTGTCAATTTGAATACATTAACGTAAATGTAAAAATATGTGCTAGGTGGCTTGTGGTGCGCTTTTCAACTGTATATCAACAAAATAGCCCCAACTTTTTTCAAGTTGAGGCTACTACAAATGCCTTTTGAAAGGCTATAAATAGGGTTTAAATTACTCCCACTCTATTGTTGCAGGTGGTTTTGAAGAGATATCGTAGCAAACGCGGTTTACGCCTTTTACTTTGTTGATGATATCGTTTGAAACCTTTGCCATGAACTCGTATGGAAGATGAGCCCAGTCGGCAGTCATCGCATCTGTACTTGTTACGGCACGCAATGCAACGGCACGTTCGTAAGTACGTTCGTCACCCATTACACCTACGCTCTGTACAGGCAACAGGATAACACCTGCCTGCCATACCTGATGGTACAATGATGTTTCGTTTCCTTCAGCATCCTTAGTCTTCCAGTCACGCAATCCCTGAATGAAGATATCGTCTGCATCCTGAAGGATACGTACTTTCTCGCGAGTGATGTCGCCAAGGATACGTACAGCCAAACCTGGACCTGGGAAAGGATGACGAGTAATAAGATGTTCAGGCATTCCAAGTTCTCTACCAACACGGCGAACTTCGTCCTTGAACAACAGACGCAATGGCTCGCAAAGTTTCAAGTTCATCTTTTCAGGCAGACCACCTACGTTGTGGTGACTCTTGATTACTGTACCTGTGATAGAAAGAGACTCGATGCAGTCAGGATAGATAGTACCCTGAGCCAACCATTTAACGTCCTGTATCTTGTGAGCTTCTTCGTCGAATACGTCGATGAAGCCTTTACCTATAATCTTACGTTTGCGTTCTGGTTCTGTAACACCTGCCAGTTCGCTGAAGAATTTTTCGCTTGCATCAACGCCGATAACGTTAAGACCGAGGCATTCATAGTCGTGAAGTACGTTCTTGAATTCGTTCTTACGCAACATACCGTGGTCAACGAAGATACATGTCAAGTTCTTGCCGATAGCCTTGTTAAGAAGAACAGCTGCTACTGATGAGTCAACACCACCGCTCAAACCAAGTACCACCTTGTCATCGCCAAGCTGTGCCTTGAGTTCGGCTACTGTAGTTTCGATGAATGAAGCTGCGCTCCAGTCCTGTTTACCGCCGCAGATGTCAACTACGAAGTTTTTCAAGAGCAGAGTACCGTCTTCTGAGTGGAATACTTCAGGATGGAACTGCACTCCCCAAAGCTTTTCGTTCTTTGCCTGATAAGCTGCTACTGCTACCTTGTCGGTAGAAGCTATGATTTCGAAGTTTTCAGGTATTGCTGTGATTGTGTCGCCATGACTCATCCATACCTGTGAATTCTCGCGGATTCCTTTGAGAAGAGGATTCTGATGGTCGAACTTAGCCAGGTGTGCACGTCCGTATTCGCGCGTGTTGGCTGGTTCTACCTTACCTCCATTGGTGTATGCCATGAACTGTGCGCCATAGCATATACCCAAGATAGGATATTTGCCACGGATGTCAGTAAGGTCAACCTTAAAGGCCTTTTCATCATAAACAGAGAATGGACTACCTGAAAGGATTACACCAATAACAGACGGGTCATTGTGTGGGAACTTGTTGTAGGGAACAATCTCGCAATACATGTTCAGTTCGCGGACACGGCGACCGATGAGCTGTGTAGTCTGTGAACCGAAGTCGAGAATAATAATCTTTTCCTGCATATAAGTTTATTGGTTAAAATAATAACTTTGCAAAGTTAATAAAAAGTAGGGATATTGTTTTTATAAAAGCACAATAAAATGTTTTTATAGACTGATAATACTCAATTGTTCATCAAACTTTTCCTTCCAGCCACGCGTCTATCATCTGTCTGGCTATACTGAGTTTCTTCGGAATTTCCGGCATATTGTCGCGCGAATAGAATTCTCCGGCGCTGAGCTCCTCGTCCTGAAGCTTTATTGTACCGCTTTCATAGTCGGCAATGAACCCAATCATTATACCGCTCGGATAGGGCCATGGCTGGCTCCCGAAATATCTCAGATTTTTTATTTTCAGTTCTGTTTCTTCCATTACTTCACGGCGGATACACTCTTCCAGTGTCTCACCTGCCTCAAGAAATCCTGCTACCAGACCTTTGTATTGTCCTCTGAAATTCTTTGCATGTACCAGAAGCACTTTGTCTTCTTTTTTTATTAGAACTATCACAGCTGGTGATATGCGCGGATAGAATTCCTGACGGCATTCAGGGCAACGCTTGGCGATAGGAGAGACCTGTACTGTGGGAACTCCACACATGGGGCAGTAACGGCTGTTCTTGTCCCAATTCAGTATCTGTGATGCTTTGCCTGCTCTGTAATATTCTTCGAATGGAAGTACGTCGTAAGATGCTCTCAGATCTTTCATCATCATTTCGCTGTCTTCGTTGCCCGGAACTGGCGAATATATGGCATATGCTTTTGCTGTGTGTCCATAGATTTCTCCTATGGTATGTACTGTACTGCCTACCGGCACAGCTACGGGTGGTTCCTGTCCGTATGGTATATGGTATTTTCCTTCGGAATCTTTTACTATCAATAATTGTCCTGAGTTGAATACAAACCAACCGAAAATTTCTTTTTCTTCCATGTTCAGCAATCTCCCAAATTAACTTTTTCAAACTTGTAACCCATTCTTTTGAGCTGTATTGCTGCTCCAGTCCTGTACATAACCCTTACGGCACGTGCGAAAACATGGAAAGCCGTAGGACTCTGTGGCTCTATCTGTTCGCGTCTTATAATGTCAATTGCTTTTTGTGCACATCTTCTTATTATTTCCTCAATGTTTTTGGCATCTTCGCTTTCCAGAGGAATACCTATAATGTCTCTTATAAGGTGTTCGTCCATATCGTCAAATCCTTGTTCGCCGTAATAATCCTTGTATTTGGCTTTTGAGATAGTATTCCAATCTATATCCCATCCGAAAGCTACTGCCATTCCCAGATATGCAGCCCAAGCTACCGAAACTGTAGGATAGTCTTGGATTTGTTCTACTGCATCTGCTATATACTCTGAGGCCAATACCTGCCAATAATCGTCTATGTCGTCTGTGGCAAGCAGCGTTCCGTCAAGAAATTTATAGTTGGTACAAAGCCTCAAGATTTCCTGCTGTAGCTTGTCTTCAAAATTGTCTAGATATTCTTTTAATTCCATGATTTATAATTTTTGTGCGATATTCGTAAAAACGGACAAATATATGCAATTAAACAGTCAAATGCTTTATTAAAACTACTTTTTTATGTAAAACGTATTTATAAAATTTGTTTTGCACGAAATAAAATGACAACTTTAGGTAATAAAAATCAATATGTAATGTTAGGAGCAGTGATAGGAGATATTGCAGGTTCTGTATATGAATTTGACAATACAAAAGATTATGATTTCGAAATGTTTCCTCCTGGAAGTAATTTTACGGATGATACGGTGATGACCATGGCAGTTGCGGAATGGGCTATGCAGAATGATGTAAATGCTGACAAGGAAATTCAAACCGGGCTGTTGGAGAAAATAATAGTTGACGTGGCAAAAGACGTTCCATGTCCTATGGGGGGATATGGAGCTGGATTTTATACATGGCTTTTTCATCCGGAAAGGTTGATAGATTATCGTACCGGTAAGCGTGCATCCGGACGTTGTCCGTACAATTCATGGGGAAACGGTTCTGCCATGCGAACTTCAGCAATAGGCTGGCTGTATGATGATATGGATACTACATTGAAAGTGGCTGAGACAGGTGCTGCCATAACCCATAATCATCCTGAAGGTATTAAAGGAGCCCAAGCAGTATCGGCTGCTATTTTTATGGCTAGGAACGGAGCGTCTAAGGAGGATATCAAGAAGTATATTACTACGAAATTTCATTACAATCTTGATCAGTCGTGGGAATATCTCCACGATACGTATGAATGGGACTCAAGCTGTCAGGGAACCGTACCGCAAGCTATTGTCTCATTTTGGGCAAGTGATGATTTCGAGAGCGCCATACGTAGGGCTGTTTCCATAGGTGGCGATAGCGATACGCTGGCTTGTATCACCGGCAGCATTGCCGAGGCTTATTATAAGGATATTCCTGAATATATGGTTTCTAAGGCAATGTCTTTACTCCCTGTGAGATTTAGGGAAGTGTTGGATATGATGGGAGAGAAGGGATATTATTCCATTTGGTAGTCATAAAATTCCCATTGGTGGATTAATTTTTTCTATTGTCCGGTGGTTTCATATTTTAATTCACATCCTCAAAGCTCCGGAAAAACCTTTACCGGATGCGGACAGACCTAAACCTCAGGATTTATAATCCTGCAGGTTTAGCTCAGCCAATTGTCGGTTTATATCGTTGTCTTTCCTTATGTTCTCATCGTGCATTCCCAGTATGGAATATTTACATTCACCACAGATGTCGATACCGATAATTCTGCCATGCTTGAGCAGTATTGACAGCAGGCGTTTAAGCTCTGTCATTGTTGCTTTTCCCTGATCCCAGTTCGTTACATCTTCTTCGGGATTGAGCACATCCTTGTCTATTGAAATATATATAGGGAGATCGAAATGCATCTCGTAGAAACGTTGCCATGCATCATGGTCTTCCAGTTGCGATTCCTTGAATTCTATCAGTTTGTCCGTATATCTGCTGTCTATCTTTTTCAGAAGTTCGTCTGAAGTTCCTATCAGAATAACTTTTTTCATATGTTTATTTGTATCGATAGATGATTTAACCCACGAGCCGCATGTCAGCAGTTCATCGAACAGTGAAGGTTGCATGTCAGGATGATGGTCGAACACTACGAGTATGAAATCTTCCAGAATTTTGTCTGTAAAAAACTTTGATATATAATGGTAATTACCTGAGTCGATGAAATGAATTCCTTGCGGAGGCAGATCCTTTATCCGATTACATATTTCTTCGGATGCTTCATTGTCGCAAAAGCAGTTTGCCCCGGATATATCTGTGCAGTTTATCCATTTTATTTTTTCATCTTTATAGAATGACTCTTCTGTATATACATTCGAGAAATTTAATATTACAATATCGTGTTCCATATTCATTGATATTTTAATTGTAGCCTTTCTACAAGTAAATTATTCTTTTATTCTTTGCTTTATCTTCAAAGGTACTGAAAAATCGGCTATGGTGTTCTTCTTTAAGAATAATTGTACAAAAAACAATTATAAAATGTTCTTATGTTTTAAAACATAAGATGTAACTTTGCAGCAGAATTTAAAATATAAGAATATTCATTGATAAACAGATAGAAATAAAATTATGAAGAAGAGTCTTATAGCACTGGCTTTCGGTACTTTGGCATTAGGAATGGCTGAGTTTGCCATGATGGGTATATTGCCGTATGTGGCTTCCGATTTTGGAATAAGCATATCCGAGGCAGGTCATCTTATTTCTGCCTATGCACTTGGTGTGTGCTTCGGTGCACCGGTATTGGTTCTTGCACGGAAGAAGTCACTCAAGCATTTGCTTATGGCATTGGTTTCGCTGATAATAGTTGGAAATCTTTGTGCGTCTATGGCACCTAATTACTGGGTTATGATGATTGGGCGTTTCATCTCAGGTTTGCCTCATGGAGCTTATTTCGGAGTGGCTTCTATTGTGGCTTCCAAGCTTGCAGATAAAGGCAAAAGCTCGGAGGCAGTTTCCATAATGATAGCCGGAATGACTGTTGCCAATTTGTTCGGTGTACCGCTTGGCACATCGTTGAGTCATCTTATCTCGTGGCGTTCCACATTCCTTTTTGTAGGTCTTTGGGGAATAATCGTTTTCTATTATATATGGCGATGGGTTCCGGTGGTAGAAGGCTTGCAGGATGTAGGTTTTAAGGGACAGTTCCGGTTTCTCCGTACTCCGGCTCCGTGGCTTATTCTAGGTGCTACAGCTCTGGGTAATGGCGGTGTGTTCTGCTGGTACAGCTATATCAGTCCGCTGCTGACTAATGTTTCCGGTTTCTCGGAAAGCAGTATGACGGCTTTGATGGTGCTTGCCGGCTTTGGTATGGTAGTGGGAAATCTCATAAGCGGACGAATGTCCGACCGTTATACACCTGGGCGGGTTCTGATGATTGCTCAAGGTGGTATATGTTTGATATTGCTTGCTATCTTCTTTTTATCACCTAATCCTTGGCTTTCAGTTTCGCTTATGTTTCTATGTACAGCCGGACTGTTTGCAGTATCCAGTCCGGAGCAATTGTTGATAATACGAGTGGCTCCGGGAGGAGAGATGCTTGGAGGTGCATGCATCCAGATAGCATTCAATTTCGGTAATGCCGTGGGAGCATACGCAGGAGGCCTTGCTGTGACTGACGGTTTCCAGTATGCGGCTCTTGTAGGAGTGCCGTTTGCTATGGTAGGTTTCATATTGGCTGTGATATTCTACAGACGGTATCAGGTGAGGTACGAGGTAAAGTGATAATATAAAATTACCAATGTACTAATCTGTTATAATAAAATTTCTTTGGATATTTTTTATCTTTGCGACGATAAAACTGCCGAGGTGACATTAAGCAGGAGCAAATTTGTATTAATCTAATTAACGTATCAACTATGTACACAGTAATTAAAAGGATGGAAATTTCAGCCTCACATTCGCTGCAGCTGTCTTACCAGAGCAAATGCGAGAAGCTTCATGGTCACAACTGGATTATAACCGTTTATTGCCGTTCGAAAGAGCTTGACGAAAACGGTATGGTGGTAGATTTTACTCATATCAAGCAGGCTGTGGAAAAGCAGCTGGACCATAATAACTTGAATGATGTACTGCCTTTTAATCCTACGGCAGAAAATATTGCCTTCTGGGTTTGTAATCAGGTTCCACATTGTTTCAGGGTAGAAGTAAAAGAATCGGAAGGTAATACGGCTATCTATGAGAAAGATTAACGAAATTTTCTACAGTTTGCAGGGTGAAGGGTTTCATATGGGAACCCCTGCTGTGTTTGTCCGTTTCTCTGGATGCAATCTGAAGTGCAGCTTTTGCGATACGCAGCATGAAGATGGCAGGATGATGTCGGATGATGAAATTATAGCGGAAGTATGCAAATATCCATGCCGGATGGTGATTCTTACTGGTGGAGAACCAGGACTTTGGATTGACGGCAAGCTGACTGCTGCCTTACATGCGGCAGGGAAATATGTTGCGATAGAGACTAATGGCACTTGTATTTTGCCGGAGGATATAGACTGGGTTACCTGTTCTCCTAAGGAGGGAGCCATACTTAAAGTATCCCGTATTGATGAAGTGAAAGTGGTATATGTAGGTCAGGATGTGTCTGAATATCTGAAACTGCCAGCAAGGCATTTCTTTCTGCAACCATGTTCAGGACAAAATACCAATGATGTAATATCCTACATAAAGGAACATCCACAGTGGCGATTAAGTCTTCAGACACATAAACTGATAGATATTCCATAATATTATAAAAAAGAGGTATTCAAAATAGTGAAAAGTCCCGGCCTGAATACGAATATGAACGAATCGTATAAGGTCGGGACTAATTATATCTGATGATAATGATTATTCTGAGTAACTTAGTACGAGCATTGTTTCAGAATAGTTAGGCTTGTTTACTTTATCAGGATGTTTGTATTTGATTACTGATATGCGTCCGTTTTCATCTTTCTCGTATGATATTTCTATTGCCTCATAACCGGATTCGGTCGCTCTTGATGCTTCTCCTTCACCATCTGAAATTTCTGTCTCATAGTAATAGTAGTATTTGGTTTGCAGATTTTTTGATTGTTTACCCATATTCATGATTATAGCTGTGTAATCAGGCTCAGGATATGAGCCGTCGCACATAAGCTGATTGAGGTCGAATATATCATTATTCAGTTCTTCTCCATATTCTGCTTTCATCCATGACTCTCCAGACTCATCGTCCTTCATTTCTGAAAGATTGCCATCATTCCATATGAAGGTACTGTTTGAAGGTCCGTCGTTGTTTCCGTCGTTATTCTTTTGGAAGAAATAGTAGGTTGCCAGATGACCTTCGCTGTCATATGTATATTCGTTTGTGACATCGGATGTGTGTTTGTCGTTAATATATATTTCCCCTAATGCAGAGACTACATATCCTTGCTCGTTTGTTTGAATATTCCAATTTTCCAGTCTTTTTGTATTGTTGGATGAGCTACCTTGATGTTCTGACTTTTCGTTTGATTCTATTTTAAGTGTCTTGGTATCGGGGTCGTACGAATAGTCTTGTTTGAATGTGTATGTGGAATAGTTTTCGTAGGAACCTTCTGATATAGTCTTTACTAATATTCCATCTTTGTATTGTAAGGAAGTTTCGTATAATTTTACTTTCTCGTTACTGTTATATTTTATTCCGTAAGCTGTTATTTGTGTTATCATAGCTTTGCCTTGATCGATATTTCCGTCTCCTTCAGTACTGCTGCTTTGACTTACAGTGATAGTGATAGTCGTGTCTCCACAAGTAATTGTAATTGTGGCAGTACGATCCTCGCCAGTAACATTTTTGCTCATCGTAATGTTGATTACCTGATTTTTACCTGCTTTTCCTGACTTAGGATTGATGTCAATCCAGCTTTCATCAGCACGGTTTGTTGTAGAGACAGATGCACTCCAGTCGTTTTGTGCCTCAAAGTGTATGGTTCCATTGCTTTCGCCGGAATTAAAAACTTGGTTAAGTTCTTCCGGATTACTTACGGTAATGTTCGATGGAGTGTTTTCTCCATTCTCACAACTGCTTATCGCAATGCAAATCATAAGCAGATAAAAGATGCTTGTAATTAATTTTTTCATAAATGATAATATTATTGGTTTTTACAAAAATACTACTTTTACGATTGTGCAAACATCACGTAAAACAGTGATTTTTTGTTTTCACATAATGGAATTTTTGTTTTAATGGTCAATAATGAGATAATAACACAAATTTTTTTGGTGCTCTTTTATGTGCCAATTGATTTGCAGAAGTGAAAAACATTACTTCATTCACTATATAAATCACATTTTTTCCGTAAATCTGTATAAGGAATATAGCTATTTGATATTAAACGAGTTAGAAGGATTACCTTATTTTGGGTAACGATTTGGCAACCGTCCCAATTGCTGTGGTCTGCGTTATATTACTTTTCAAGTAACTCTTTTCCTTTTGCAAATTTAGAAAAAAATAGAGATATGAGAAACTTATTTTAGCGCATTATTTCAGTTTGCTTATATAGTAAAAGACCATGAAAGGCAATTTAAAGCTCCTCCCCCTCTTTTAACTATAGATTGCATCTGCACCTGATAAATTCTACCATCATACTCTGGAAACAGTTTTTTTATATGTTTCAAAGCTTCTTCATCTGTAGAACGTCCTACACCTGGGACAATTATTACATTTTGAGTATGAATCATATTTATATAAGCCCAACTCATATTATGATAATCACTTAGCTCTAAATCGATGACTTTAAAGTATGATTCTAATCGACTTCTCATCTTAGCGGCAATATCATCAGGGTAAACTTTCAGATTCACCAGTACTTTATTACTGCCAACAGCATGTAAAATTCCATCTGTATGACCACAAACGTCACTTCTATCCCAAGGCAAAAATAAGAACTTATGATTTGGAAATAACTTTTCCATTAGAGAAACAAGATATTTTCTATCCATATCAGGGTTCTCAATAAATATTTTCTCCGTCATTATAACAACAGCGGTGTATCCTCTACCTTTTTTTATGCTTCCAAAGGTAAAGTTACCACCGTCTGCTACAATGGGAGAAACACATATTGAAGAACTTGGTAATATCGTTTTAGCCAGCTTAATGGAAGTTTCTGTTGATGTTTCATAATCGCGAAGTCCTTCCAGATAGTCAGGATGATATTTAAACTGAACAAAAGAATTACCATCTACTTGTACTGGCATATAATCTCTACACCAATAATCGGCTGTTCCTTTCAATACGCCGTAATGCACATCATGCTTTGACAATATTTCAGTCAATTCATTGTACACTTTTGGATAATATCTTTTCAGATTCTCCGAAAAAAACACATAGTCCATAGTTGATTTTAAGATTTTCATTGCTGATCTGCGTCAAGATTAGTAAAACGCCACATACGGTCAGTTGCTTCCCCTTTTATTTTTTTTACATTTATTCTGGCGGAAGACATAATACGAACTTTATTAAAATCTTCATTATCCATCCAGACAATAGACAACCCTTTCTCGAAAATTGAGGCATTACCAAACAAATCTTCCCATAAATATTGTGGCTTGAATTTATCTATTTCTCCTTCTTTCAATTTTTGAGAAGCCTTATTTGTAAAAATCTTTTCATCATTATTAACCAAGGATTTATAAGTATACCCTCGAATAAGAAATGATGCACGATATTTTCCTTCACGCTCAAAAGTCATGTCAACACCAGACCTATTGGGACAAATCGCTCCTACCGGGAAATAGGGAACATCTCCTACATGGTACATTTGAGGTTCAATTATACTTTTATTCTCTTCATCATGAAAATAGAACTCAATATCAATTGGATATATCTCGTATTCTCCATTTACGACATAACGTCCATTAAATACAATTTGGGCAATGTCCTCAAATTGCTTTGTCAGTCCACTAACAGTATTAGCTGGAGCAAACCGTTCAAGAGCATTTTGTAATCTTTTTAAGTGATTCATTTAATTATTCCTTAAGTGTTCAACAATAATCCTATAATTTTCAATGCCGATGTTCTTCTCCGTAAGGGATTGATTAGCATAATTTTTACTAACCAGCAGTCTATTGTTATCATATAAATAATTCCATAGACCTTCTCCCATTAATGTTTTCCATTGGGCTTCGTGCCTCATCACAAGAAACTTTACTTCTTTTGCAGAGGTAGCCAAATAGAGCAACACCATTTTTGTAAATTTCTGAGATGGAAATAAATTCTTAATAGCTGGAGATACCAGCGAAGTGTAAGCAAAATACTGACATAAGGAAACATGATTAAAAATATTTTCCTTTTCCTGTTCTCCATATACGGCTGTTCCTAAAGGAAGTATTTTCTTTCTCCAATAATAGTCACCCAATATTCTTGTTGGCTCGTAATAGTCAAATTTAGTTCCTTCCATTGACAAAACCTTTCTTTTGTCCTCCATGATTTCTTCAGCCATCTGAGGTTTGAACATATTTGCAAGATTCTTATTCAGGTGCTCTACATATCCAGGATTCAAAGAAAGGATTACAAGTTTGGAATTAAGGATATTTCCACTCCATGGCTCAGGAGGAACACATAAAACCAACTGTCTAGTGGGGTTATCTTTTTGTTTTTCATTATACGCATACACGTATTCTTCATCACCAGGAAACACCAAATCATCCGCAAAATAAAGGTCATACCCAGATAACTTGGGCAATAATTCTTTCCAACGATTTAGATATAGAACATAGTCCTTGTTCATAACAGCCTTGCTTATTGATTCTTGGGCTGTCAATAAATAATTATGACATGATTGTTTTTCTTCTGAGGACTTTATATTAAAACGATTTATTATTGCGGTATAATCTAATGGAATACTTCTAAAGATTATAGTATATTCGTTAGAATTTACATCCGGATATTCGTTATAACGAAGTAAAATTT
The DNA here is from genome assembly GCF_024733815.1 of Bacteroides sp. ET336. Classification (NCBI taxonomy): domain Bacteria; kingdom Pseudomonadati; phylum Bacteroidota; class Bacteroidia; order Bacteroidales; family Bacteroidaceae; genus Bacteroides; species Bacteroides sp. ET336. The sequence goes on along the minus strand of NZ_JANRHK010000008.1, from coordinate 111,301 downwards.
CTTCAACCAATAAATCTACAAGCTGCATTAAATCAATATCTTTCTGCTCTAAAAGGGTTTCCGTTAAAAGAGTTTCCGTTTCTCTCAAATAATCTATATAAGAAAACAACGAGCTCTTTATATTATCTTCATAACTTCGATATTGAACGTCTTTTGCATGTTCACTTATATCCTTCTTAATTTCTGTATATAAATTTATACCTCTTGTTACAGCAAAACCTAAATCACATAATTTATTTTCTATAGTCAAGTGACTGAACTCATCAGAACTTGAATCTATATATGCTCGTATACGATGAGGAAGAGTAATTATACCATCACCGTAAGGATAGAAAGCACTTTCATATATTTTTTGTTTCCCAATAAGATAGTTCATGTTATTTCTTTTATGTTTAAAGTAGACAAAATATAAATATCTCTAAGTAAAATCAATCTTTCAGATACAAAAGTAATATAAAGTCATAATAATCTGCCTAATAAATATGATTATTAAGGCTTTTCCTGAATTATAGTTTTTTACTCTGTTGTTCCTGTTTCGGTAATCCCAATGCTTTCATAAACTCGTATTTCTTGCGTCTGAACCAACTTACATGTGAAACGCCATCTATTTTGAGGTCAAATTTTCCATCTGAGGTTTCTATAAGTGAACAAACTGAGCCATCAGTCTTAAAGTGCTGTCGGAACTCTGTAGAATAGAGTTCGCCTTTAATGGTGACATCCTTGAACATGCACAGCTTTTTGATTAGCCCATCGCCAAAATTCAGAGTATCACGCAAAAACTTGATAGTAGGTATCAGCTTTTCCACATAAGGGAAGTAGCGTTTGACAAAATCCGTAAATTCCGACAATTTGCGGTATTGTCGTTCGTAAGCATTCTTCATTTCCTGTATCTGCTTGCTATGTTGTTCCTCTCGTTGTACGGCTTCTTCTTCAAGTTCCTTTATGCGGTTTTGCAAATCTTCATTCCTGTGTTCAAACTCTTTCAGTTTACCACCACCGAAAATAGAACCGACCTTTGCCACGAATGCGGCTTTCGCTTCCGTCTTGGCAGCTTCCAGTTTCTCCGACTTGACTTCCTGCCTTACCTCGTCAAGTTGTTGCTCTGCCTGTTGCTGCTCTGTCTGTAACTGTTGCACATTGGCTTCAAGTTCACCCGTCTGCCGTTTCAAATCACGATAGTATTGGGCGGTTGTCGTATGCCGTGCTTCCGAGCCACGCACACCACGTTGCAAGCCATATTTCTCCATTGCTTTTGCATAACTATCGTGATATGTTACCAGCTTCTCACGTGTCAGCACATCATCGGCACACAGACGCACGGTATTGGCTTTCTTGCGGTAGGAGCGTTTACCTTCCGTCTGCTTTTTCTTGGCTTTCCTGCGCTCTCCTGTTACTATCGGTACGACCGTGGCATGAATGTGCGGTGTGTGCTCATCCATGTGCAGGACTGCCGAAACTGTATTTTCCTTGCCGAAGGTATAGTGCAGCCATTGCAGGTTGTCATCACACCATTCGTCAAGTCTGCCCTCGTCCTGTATTTTCATCATATCCTCGTGCGTACCCGAAAGCACGATTCTAATTGCCCGCACTTGGTCGGGGGTTATCTTACGTTTGATACCTGCCGTACGGATACGGTGACTTATTGCTTCAGTACGGTCGGACACTCCATCAGGGAACTCCACTAGTTCACGGTTGAGATGTGTACGTGTAAGGTCTGCGTTCTTGGGTATGGTTTTACGTTCTATGTGGTCGGATGCGCCCGTGTCAGCCGAGCCTTTCGCTTTGTTGATTTGAATGCTTATATATCCCATGCTTGTTTTTCGTTTTCAGGTTTGACAATTTGGTTTGTTGGTTTCCGTCTGCTGCGGTCATGCCGCATGGCAAACGGGGGTGTCCAGAGGGGTGTAACCCCGTTGGCTCATTGGGGCATTTTTAGCTGTGCCTGCACTGCGTAAAGAAAATGCCCTAATGAGCTATGGCTTTTCTGTTTCCAAAAGCCTGTGAGAGTACTAGCGGTATAGGCAGACCTTTTCTTGTCGTCGATATGATACGCTTTTCCTTGTCGGTCGGTCGGACATCCGACCTGCCTGCTGTCCGACCTGTCTGCGGATAGTGGCATTTCCTTCCGTCCGTTTGTCCGGCAGACTTGTTGGTGGATAAAAATCCGATGAATTGATGAGTTGATAGGATAATAGACTGATAACCATAATGATATACATTCATCATTGTTTCATCAAACCGCTCGCCAAAAGAAAAGTGATGTAGAGTACGGTGTGTCCTTTCTCTTTTCATCAGCCCGATTCTCTTGTTGAAAGGTTGATGAAGACGTAAGTTGCTGTTTCTCTTTATGTTTATATATACTTTCATCATTTCATCAAAATATCAGAATTTTTCCAGTTGTGTTTTGTTTATTGTGTAGTAACGTCCTATTCCTCTTATCGGTGAATAATGACAATCCCGATTTACAATCTTGTAGAGAGTTGTACCTACGCAAATGATTTCTTTTTTCTTCATGTTCTTGATACAGGTTTTAGTGCTGCCTACATTCTGTCGGCAACGGGTTAAACATGATTGCAAAGCTACGGAAGTGTCGGTAAAATCTTGATACGCAAATCTATGCGGAACGGCGCAAAATATGTCATGCAAAAAGAAAATGCAGTATAAACAGGTGACTCTTTCAGGTAAAAGGAGATAAAAAAGCCCGAAGTCGTGGAATATGCACTTCTTCGGGGACTGGTTGTTGCAGATAATTACAGATTGACTGACGCACTGATTTACGGATTTAATGACTTCATGTCGTCACTACGTCAGATTAAACCGTTAATCATCAAATTGTGGTCGATGCCGAGAAAGTGAAGCGTGAGGAACAGGCTTACCGGTCTATACCCGTCATCACGGGCTTTACAGATGCCGGCGGCAACGACCGCATGAAGGAGATGAACTAGGATAACTACAACCGTATCCGTGCCGAAGTCCGGCAGATTGTCGCTGACGAGTTGCAGCGCATACAGTCCGACCCCGAACTGCAATACCTCTTGCAGAACAAATAGAAATATCATAGACGAAAAGAAAAATCCGTAATACGACTGGATATTCCAGACTGTATTACGGATTTTCCTTTTTTATAACGCGTATTTCTGATTCAGATTGACTGAAAAGCCTTCCATTTCTTAGGTATCTGTAAATCAAAGTTTGCCTTTCCAAGATGTACCACATCAGGTAAAAGACATTGCCTGAAACGAGTTTCATATTGTTTCATATGGATAGGCTTACCCATACCCATAGTAGCAAGATTACTGGAGTACTGGTAAGGAGGGAAATATACAAAAACCTTTTGACAAGCTTCTGTTGCAAGTTCGATAGCAGGTATCATGTCACTATCAGCTGATACTATAATGGATATATCACAATTCTTCTGATAGGCATCTGCTACAATCTGTGTGGCTATTCGTACATCAGTTTCCTTTTCCTCATGGGTATGAATAACATTTCCGCATTTGAAACAGGTTATAGATTTTTTCAGATACTTACCCAATATCAACTTGAATTTTGGATTTTCTCTATTGGCTTGAAAAAAGGCATTCTGGCGAAGACTTTGGTCTATATCATCAGGCTTTGCCGAAAAATACTTGACGGCAACAAGCTCCTGATTCGGACGCATGAACATCTCGAACAACTTGACTATATCAAGCCAGTAATATTTCTTCCATTTAGCATTACTCTTCAGTCCGAAATAGAAATTGAATCCGTCAATATAGACTATAACGCGTTGTTTTTGCTCCATATTCCAATTGTATATATAAAAAATAAGCCACCTTTTTAGGGGTGGCGAGCCTTAGTATTTTCCACCTAAGGGCGATATTGTATTGCAAAAGTACAATTTATATTTGATAATACAAATATAGTAGAAACTTTTTTTATTTTTTTTCGTAATAAATCAAGGCGGACTTATCGCTTATTTTCTTGCTTCACCGCCTCTTCCGTTCCGCCGCCCTGCCAAAGAAATACGTCCGGCTCTCGTTCTTCCGCCGCTTGATGTCCGCATAGGTGTTGTAGTGGCTGAACAAAAAAAGTTCATTCTAACATTCATTCGGCATTCTGTTATTCATTGACACCAGCAGGACTTGTTTTTCCTTTCGTCGGCACAATCTTTTCAACAGGGCATTACGAATCATTGCGGTACTTGACGTGTCAATATGGAAAGCGAGTGCCACCACCATAGGCAGGGCATACATGTCCGCATAATAGCCGTTGGGCAGCTTGATACGTTTTTCTGCTTCAAAAGGATTCAAAACTCCACACTTGTACACGGCACGGATGGCGGCACGGAGCGTCTGGGCGATTACCCCGAACAGCTCTACCAGCTCCATTTCATTCATCCATATATTACCTGTATCGGATGGTATGGTAATTCTACCATCGCTGCCTGTTGTGATTATTTCCCGTTTCATATCTTTGTCAATTTTACGTTTCCGAATGATTTGCTCAGTTTGTCGCCCAGCATCGTGAGGTCATTATCCAATTTCTGTACGGTTATCTTCGCATAGATTTGCGTGGTCTCAATGTTCGTATGCCCCAAAATACGGCTGACGCTCTCAATTGGCATCCCTTTGCTGAGAGCCAGGGTCGCAAACCCGTGCCTTGAGCAATGAAAGCTGATTTTCTTGGTGATACCGCATTCCTTTATCATCTTTCCCATACGCTTGCATATTGACCAATAGTTGAGATTGGGGAATACAAGATTGTTTTCCTGAAAAGCCTTGTAACGCTCGATTATCTGCAAGGGAATATCCAGCAGCTTCACCTGAAACGGTACACCCGTCTTGTGTCGTTTGGAAATAATCCATTTCTCACCGTTCACTTCCACAATCTGGTTGTTGCTTAATTCCTTTATATCCACGAATGAGAGGGCGGTAAAACTGGCGAAAACAAAAATATCACGGAGATAGGAGTTCTTGGGGTCTTTGAACTGAAATTCCATCAATGTTTTCAACTCATTCTCCGTCAGATATTCACGCTCTTTCGTGTTCGGGCTTATATGGAACTGGGCAAACGGATTTCTCGGTATATGTCCGTTGAAATGTGCCCGCATCACCACACCTTTCAGCCACATGCAGTTTTCCCATATCGAACCGTTGTGCAGTCCGGCTTCGTTGGAAAGGAACACGGCGAACTCCTTGATGAAGTCGGGCGTAAGTTCAGGCATGGAGATGTCGTTCCGCTTGTAATGTGACCTGATGAATGCTGCCACATGGTTTCTTGCCCGCACCCTTGCCATATAGGTAGCCCTGACCCTGTCTTTTCCGACACGCTTCTTGAACACTTCATTTTCCTTGTCGAAAGCACCGAGCAATGTTTCATACTCACCGCCCAATCCCTGATAGGCATTGCGAACCATTTCTGCCGTTACATACGCTTCACGGTCGGATATACGCTGGTAATGCTTGATGATTTGAGCCTTGATGTTGTCAAGTGCAAGATTAGTCTCCCTCGCTTCCATACTCTTGCCCTTTGCCTTGTTCCCTTTGGCATCCCAAAGCTCTTTCGGGATAGTCCGCTTGCAGCTGAACTGTGCTACCGTTCCGTTGATTGTAACCCGTCCCATGATGGGGACAATTCCGTTCTTTTCCTTACTGCCATTCACGTAGAACAGCACCTTGAATGTGCTTCTTGCCATACTCGTTTCTTTTTGGTTGCAAAACTATAAATCAACGAGTTACCTATTGATAAGCAAAGCTGCGCAGAACGCCGCAAAATGAAACAGGGACTGTTAAATCTGCACTTTCATCGGGTAATGATTAGGAAACCGTTCTTTTGCTTTAATCTGCTTTAAGACGGTTTTCAACTGTCTGCCCAACTTCTGCATTTTTCCTCTAACTCCCTAATTATCAAATCCTGTTGCGTTAATCTGCTGCAATTCGGCGGATATTCCAGAGATTTTCCGTAAGTTTGTACCTGTTTTTCAAGATTAACGATATGAGAAAATATCTTACACTAATTTTAATATTCATTGCCGGGCTTTCTGTCACGGCGTCAGCACAAAAGAGAAATCAGGCTTATGAGGACTATATAAGGAAGTATAGGGGAATAGCCGTTGATGAAATGAAGAAGTATCATATTCCTGCAAGTATCACTCTGGCCCAGGGATTACTTGAGTCTGGGGCGGGAAGGAGTACTCTGGCCAGGAAGTCCAACAATCATTTCGGTATAAAATGCGGCCGTTCGTGGGACGGGCGTACTGTACGTCATGATGACGACCGTCGCAACGAGTGTTTCCGTGCTTACAGGCATGCCAAGGAATCGTATGAAGACCATTCGAAATTCCTGAGAACAGGAGCCAGATATGCTTTCCTTTTCCGATTGAAGATAACAGACTACAAAGGATGGGCGCGCGGATTGAAGAAAGCAGGATATGCAACAGATCCTAAATATGCCGACAGACTGATTAATATAATTGAACTTTATGATCTTGACCAATACGATCGTAAGGGTGGACTGGAATGGGCTGAGAAGGTAACTAATCCTCATCAACCTTATCTGGCAAACGAAATGCTTTATATTATTGCACGCAGAGGTGATACATTCAAGTCATTGTCCGATGAATTTGATATCAGCAGTCGCAAGCTCCGCAAATATAATGAATTGCCTAAGGACTATACATTCCGTGGTGGTGAAGTTGTTTATCTGGAAGAGAAACGTAAGAAGGCTACTAAGGATCATATAGTATATGTAGTAAAATCTGGCGATTCCATGTATTCTATATCGCAGATGTTCGGTATAAAGCTGAAATATCTTTATAAGATGAACAAGATGGATGAAGATGCTCCTGCGCCTAAGGTGGGCGATATTCTCCGATTGAGATAAAATCTAGACATTAAAGAATAAATCCGCTTCCCTGAGAAAAAATGCAGGGAAGCGGATTTATTCTTTTTATTTGATATATGTTATTCGTGATGATATGGACCATTGTTCAGGATAGTCATAGCCCTGTATAGCTGTTCCACGAATATGAGGCGTATCATCTGATGAGAGAATGTCATTTTCGACAGAGAAATCTTTTCTTGAGCTGCTGCATATACCGATGGAGCAAATCCATAGGGGCCACCTATGATGAATACCAGACGTTTGTTCACGGTATGCATTTTCTTCTCAATCCAGTCGGCAAACTCAATTGAGCGGAATTCTTTACCGTGTTCATCCAGCAGTACCACTACGTCGCCCGGCTGTATGGCTTTCAGAATCAGTTCACCTTCTTTCTCCTTTTGTTGCTCCATGCTAAGGCTCTTGGTGTTTTTCAGTTCGGGGATAACTTCCATGTCGAACGAAGTATAGTGTTTGGTTCTCTCCACATAGTCGTTTATGGCAGTGATGTAGTGTTTTTCCACTGTCTTGCCTACTACAAGTAATATAAATTTCATATTCGTTTTCTGTTTTTATAAATTACGGCTTTGCAAAGATACGAATAATCTATACCTTTTCATAAGATAGGATGCGATTCGGGATAGTCAAAATCGAAAAACTGTGTTTTTCTTTTGCCTCTCCGCTCACCTTTCACTATCTTTGCATTATAATTCAATAAATCTGTAACATTATGGACGAAAAAGTAGTAAAAGATCTGATAGATCGCCTTATAGACCTGTCTTTCGCTGAAGATATAGGTGATGGCGACCATACAACACTCTCATGTATCCCTGCTGATGCAATGGGTAAGTCAAAACTTCTTATCAAGGAAGAAGGTATCCTGGCAGGTATTGAAATAGCAAAGGAAGTGTTCAACCGTTTTGACCCTACAATGAAGGTTGAGGTTTTCATCAACGACGGAGCACACGTTAAGCCGGGCGATGTTGCCATGGTAGTGGAAGGAAAGGTTCAGTCTTTGCTTCAGACAGAGCGTCTGATGCTGAACATCATGCAGCGTATGAGTGGTATTGCTACTATGACAAACAAGTATGTGAAACGTTTGGAAGGTACAAAGACCCGCGTACTTGATACAAGAAAGACAACTCCTGGTATGCGTATCCTTGAAAAGATGGCTGTGAAGATTGGTGGTGGTGTGAACCATCGTATTGGTTTGTTCGATATGATTCTGTTGAAAGACAATCATGTGGATTTTGCCGGAGGTATCGACAAGGCTATCAACCGTGCAAAGGAATATTGCAAGGCTAAAGGCAAGGACTTGAAGATTGAAATTGAGGTTCGTAACTTCGACGAGCTTCAGCAGGTTCTCGACCTTGGTGGTGTAGATCGTATTATGCTAGATAACTTTACTCCAGAAAATACACGTAAGGCTGTAGAAATGGTTGCCGGCAGATATGAAATCGAATCATCCGGAGGTATTACTTTCGACACTCTTCGCGATTATGCAGAATGTGGAGTTGATTTTATTTCGGTAGGTGCCCTTACACACTCTGTAAAGGGACTTGACATGAGTTTTAAAGCTTGCTGATTATGATTGGTAGATTTCTTCTGACAGGTTTGATACTTACTGTAAGTACAGCAGTATCTGCACAGGACTGGAAGTCTGTGCTTGGTGGGGTAGTGAACAAGGTGGAAGAAACAGTTTCCAAAGTGAACGAGAGTGTTTCAATGGTTGGAACTTGGAAATACACTGCTCCGGACTGTAAGTTTGAAAGTGATGATCTGCTTTCGAAAGCAGGAGGTGAAGTTGCAGCAAAGAAAGTAGAAGAACAGATGAGCAACTATCTGTCCAAACTTGGTTTCAACGAAAATACTGTATATGTGTTCAATGCAGACAGTACCTATACATCTACTGTGGCAGGACGTACTGTAAACGGCACTTACAGTTATAATAAAGATACTAAAGAAGTTACGTTGAAAACAAAGATAGGTCTGAAGATGACAGCTCAGATATCTACTTCTGTACTGAATGGTGGAAAAATGAGTCTGTTGTTCAAAGCAGATAAACTGATGTCGCTTGCACAGGCTGTGACAGGTGCCGTAGCCGGAAAGTCATCGAATGCAACAGTGAGTACGCTTAATACCGTATTATCTCAATACGACGGCTTATTGTTAGGATTTGAGATGCAAAAGCAGTAAAATTATCATTGATATAAAAAATATAGTGGCGAAACTGATTTTTTCGGTTTCGCCACTCTATTTATTTTATTATCATCTTTTTTCTACAGCCGGTTTCTTCAATCCTCTGACTATGAAGTATAGTCCTAATATAATGAATGGAATGCTCAATACCTGTCCCATATCTATCATCATGTAGTTTTCAAAATCGACCTGCCTTTCTTTTATGAACTCCACAAAGAAGCGGAACGTGAAGATTGAAAATATGCAGATGCCGAAGTAAAGTCCATCCTTATATGATTTAACCTTGTTCTGTACGTACCACATAATTCCGAAGATGATGAAGTATGCTATTGCTTCGTACAGCTGTGCCGGATGTCTTGGCTGATTATCCACCTGTTCGAATATGAAAGCGAATGGTATTGAAGTAGGCATACCTATAATTTCGGAATTCATCAGATTGGCTATTCTTATGAAACCTGCTGCCAGTGGTGCTGCCATAGCTATTATATCAAGTATCTGCAGATAGGTAATCTTTGTTTTCCTGCAGAAAAGATATAAAGTAAGCATAAGTCCCATGGTTCCCCCATGGCTTGCCAAGCCTGCATATCCTGTAAACTTCCAGCTGCCATCAGGAAGAAAACGTACCGGAAGGACTATCTCAAGCAGATGGTCGGAATAATAGGCAAAATCATAGAACAGGCAGTGTCCCAGACGGGCTCCGATGAATATACCGAGGAATGAGTAAACAAACAGCTTGTTGTAATCATCTTCGGACATTTTTCTCTTTTGGAATATTTTGTGTACCACTATGCTGGCAGATGCTATGGCGATAACCCAAAATACACTGTACCATCTGAGACTGAATCCTCCCAATGTGAATATTATCGGGTCTGGATTCCAGTTTATATACAAAAGGTTCATAACTGCAGTCTCTTATTTTGCGTATTTCTTTATCAGGTCTTCGGCAACTGTATCACCCAGTTCCTTTGCCTTATTAAGATTTTCAAGTCCTTTCTTTTTGTCTTTACCCTTTATCTGACAGTAACCCAGCATACGGTATGCATCCGCATTCTTAGGATCGAGAGAAACAGCCTTTTCAAGAGCTGCTATAGCTTCGTCTGTCTGACTCAGGCGGATATGTACGCTTCCTTTCTCAACCCAATATCCGCTATTCGACGGTTCAAGTTCTACAGCCTTGTTTATGTCGTTGATAGCCTGTTGGTACATGCGGCATTGCATCTCAGCTTGTTGGCGGATTACGTAAAACTCAGCCGAAACCTGTCCAAGCATGGCATCGTAGAAAGCATTGTAGTCTAAAACAGCGTCACGATACATCTTTGCTTCCGATTTCATGCGGGCACGTTCGAACAGATATGGAGCAGCATCCTTGCCATAAGGTGTATTATAATATGCCATTGCGCTGTCCATCAGTGCTATAATTTCTTTTTTATCTGTACCTTCTACCAGTTCTTTGGCTTTGGCTACCGCATAGAAAGCCGAAGCTGAGGCTAGAGGAGTCTTGCATACATTTTCATATGCTGTTGCAGCACTCTTATAGTCTTTCATTGCGAAGTAAATATCGCCCTGCAATTGATAGTATAATCCTTCAGCAGAAACAGATATCGCCTGATTTGTTTCATCCAATGCCCTTTCCAGAGTCCAGTTTGCCTTTTCCGGCTTTTTCGCATTGCTGATGCTGTAATTATATATAAGCTTGGCTATTCCATAATGAGCTTCTGCTTTATTTTCTGCAACTTCAGCTGTCTTTTTCAGATCATCCTCTACTTTGCTGACAAACTCATCGGAATTCTTGTCCATATAATATGTAGCACGTCTTAGATAGCCTTCCATATTGTTTGGATACATATTTATGAAGTCATTCAGTATGGAAAGATATTCTTCTGCTTCAAGCTGTGACGACATCATGTAAAGGAATACCAATGCCTGGGATTCGTCTTCGGGCAGACCTTTCTTAATTTTTATGGATTTCAGTGTCGCATCACTGCCTGAGAGGGCATTGATTGACAGACTTTTTGCAAAGTTAATTCCCAAAGCATAACTTTTCTGGTCTTCGCTGTCAGAATTTCTTTGAATCATACCTATCACTTCTCCGTTCTCGTTCATTACAGGACAACTGACATCTTTGGCTCCTGTACTCATTGACAGTGTATAATAGAAAGAATTATTTCCTATAGAGTCAACGTTTTGTATGGTACCTGAGATCCCGTTTATTGAGTTTTGTGTTGAGTAAGGCATTATATAGACCTTCTCGTTTTCCTTTCCTTGTGTGGTAGCAGGGATCAGTGACTCCTGTTTTTTGGGCGTTTCTGTCTTGAATCGTACCACGTCGTACATGTCGTTAGCTCCCAGAATCAGAGTTACAGGCAGTTCCTTTCCGTCTGATGTTACTACTACAGCTTTGTGGGCTCCTTTAAACAGACTATAGTCCGATACTCCTGTTCCTTCAGAATCGATATAAAAACCGTTTCCGGTATTTAATATTTTATTGTCTGCGTTGTATGTGATAACTGAGAAAACGGCTTTTCGTGCTTTCTTTGACCATTTAGGTAATTCCTGTGCCCATAAGCCACTTATACCCATGGCACATATTGTAATAAAAATTGTTTTCCTCATGATATTGTCCGGTATTATTATTCTTCAGTAGAGAAACCACGTTGTTTGATGGCTTCGTATATAAGGATTCCTGCTGCTACAGATACGTTGAGTGATTCTATTGTACCGAACAGAGGTATTTTAATCCATTCGTCGCAGAGAGCGAGATGTTCGTAAGGCACACCGGTGTCTTCTGCTCCCATTATTATACATGTAGGTTTTGTGTAGTCGCCTTTAGTGTAGTCATAATCACCTTTTTCTGTAGCAGCTACAATGCTGAAGCCACTGTCTTTCAGAAATTTTATGGTATTTGTGATGTTGCTTTCGCGACAAACAGGTATTGTGTGGAGTGCTCCCGCAGAGGTCTTGATGGCATCAGCATTTACGCTCACACTGTTCTTTGACGGTATGATAATGGCATCCACACCGGCACATTCGCATGTACGTGCTATTGCACCGAAGTTACGTACATCTGTAAGTCCGTCAAGGAGTATTATCAGAGGATTTTTACCCTGCTCGAAAAGGAAAGGTACTATATCTTCCGTTTTCTGATATGTGATAGGAGAGATGAAAGCCACTACTCCCTGATGGTTTTTGCGTGTTATCTTGTTTATTCTTTCCACCGGTACTCTCTGTACTGGTATCTGCGTATCTTTCAATGCAGCAAAAAGCTCTTTCGACAAATCACTCTGGATGTCTTTCTTTACCAGAATTTTGTCAATTTCTTTCCCTGCCTGTATCGCTTCAATTACGGCTCTTACACCGAATATCATTTCATTTTTTTCAATCATATCTGTATGTCTAATTTTTTTAATTCAATAATGGATTAAAGTCCGAGCAAAGACATGGCATTGTTTCTTGCAGCCTCTGTCATTGTAGAACCACTAAGCATATTTGCTATTTCGTCTATACGTTCCTCGTCTGTGAGGCGTATGATATGGCTGTTTGTTCCGGTTTCGGTATCTTCCTTATATACTTTGTAGTGTGCATTGCCTCTGGCCGCTATCTGTGGCAGGTGTGTGATGCTCAGAACCTGTCTGTTCTGTCGTCCCATATCCTGCATTATCAGTGCCATTTTCTCTGCAATGGAACCTGATACACCTGTATCAATCTCATCGAAGATTATTGTCGGAAGTTTCACTGCTCCGGCTATCATGGCTTTCAGTGAAAGCATTACTCTGGCAATTTCACCGCCGGAAGCTATGGAAGCCACATTCTGCAATGTTCCGTTCTTGTTGGCAGAGAACAGGAAGTTCACTGCATCCAGACCGTTAATATCCGGCTCTTTTTTTCTGCATATCTCTACTGCAAATTTCACATTAGGCATTCCTAGCGGAATCAGCAGTGACTCCATCTGTGACTGGATTTTACCTGCGCTTTCCGTACGCAAGGCTGTCAGGACTTCTGCTTTACGTATTACACTGTCGTACAATTTTTTCTTTTTGTTTTCCAGTTCGGAAATACGTTCGTCAGATGATGTTATCATGTCGAGTTGTTGCCTGTAGTTCTCGGCTATCTCGATAAGTTCCGTATCAGTCTTTACATGATGTTTCTGCATCATCGAGTATATCATGTTGAGGCGGGAATTTACGAAGTCAAGTCTTGAAGGATTGAATTCTATTGCTTCCTGTGCGTCCTCCATGTCGTGCGAGATGTCTTTTATCTCAATGTAGCAGCTTTCAAGTCTTTCTTTCCATTCATTGGCTTTTGCAAACACTTTGCAAAACGTTTGCAAAGTGTTAATACTGTCCTTGATAAGCGTTACGCATCCTCCTTCGTCGCTGCCTATATTTTGAGCCGAGCGGTAAAGTCCTGCCTTTATGTCTTCTGCATGGGTCAAGGTTTCTGCTTCCTGCTCAAGCTCGGCTACTTCGCCTTCTTTCAGTTCCGCTTCATCAAGCTGCTGGAGTTGGAATCGGATATAGTCTTCTTCTTTTCTTGTCTCCTCGGCTTGTCTGATACATTCATCCAGTTCGCGGCTTACTTTCCTGTATTCATTGTATTCGTTCTGATAGTCAGTCAGTTCTTTGATGTCCTGAGCTAGAATATCCAGAATATTCAGCTGAAAGCCTTCCTTGTTTATTAATAGGTTCTGGTGCTGGCTGTGTACGTCAATCAGCTTCTCTCCAAGCACTTTCATCTGCGACAACGATGCAGGAGTATCATTTATGAAAGCCCTGCTTTTCCCGTTTATGTTTACTTCGCGGCGGATTATACATTCTTCGCTGTCGTATTCAATGTCGTTTGCCTTGAAGAACTCTTCCATACCGTATGATGCTATGCTGAATTTCGCTTCCACGATACATTTCGTGGCCCCGTTGCGTATAGCCTTTACGTCTGCCCTTTGTCCTAACAGAAGGCCGATTGCACCAAGAATGATTGATTTTCCGGCTCCCGTTTCTCCGGTGATAACGGAAAATCCGGGTTCGAAAGTTATATCAAGTTTATCAATAAGTGCGTAGTTCTGGATGAATATAGACTGTAGCATGATTATAATATTTCTGCCAAATGGTTAATTATGTCTGTAGCCACTTCTTTCTTATTTTTTAGCGGGAATTCGATTACGTTCTCCTTGTCGATGATGGTAATCTTGTTTGTATCATGTCTGAAACCAGCTCCCTTGTCGTTCAGTGAGTTAAGAACGATGAAGTCAAGATTTTTTCTTTCCAGCTTGCTTTTGGCATGTTCCATTTCATCGTTTGTTTCAAGTGCAAATCCCACCATTACCTGATTGTCTTTCTTTATTTTTCCCAGTGCAGCAGCTATGTCCTGCGTAGGTTTCAGCTTAATTATCAGGTCGTCTTTTTCGCGCTTTATTTTTTGTTCAGTCTTTGTTTCAGGAGTGAAGTCAGCTACTGCCGCACACAGTATTGCTGCATCGCTTGAACCGAACTCCTTTGTAGCTGCCTGATACATTTCATCTGCACTCTCTACACTGATTGTTCTGATGTTAGGATGCTTTGCCGTAATGCTTACAGGTCCGCTGATAAGGGTAACTTCGGCTCCTCTTTCCGCACAGCATTCAGCCAGGGCGTAACCCATTTTGCCTGAAGAGTAGTTACCGATAAATCTTACAGGGTCAATCTTTTCGTAAGTAGGACCGGCGGTAATCATCACCTTCTTTCCGGCTAGATCTGACTTTTTTGCGAAGAAATCCTCCAGTACGGCAACGATGTTTTCCGGTTCTTCCATTCTTCCTTTGCCTACAAGATGGCTTGCCAGTTCACCTTCGCCCGGTTCGATGATAATGTTTCCGTATGACCTCAGTGTGTCAAGATTTTTTTGTGTTGACGGGTGTGCAAACATATCAAGATCCATTGCCGGTGCCACGAATACCGGTGCTTTCATCGACAGGTATGTGGTGATAAGCATATTGTCGGCAATGCCGTTTGCCATTTTCCCTATAGTAGATGCAGTGGCAGGAGCTATCAGCATTGCGTCTGCCCACAGTCCGAGGTCAACGTGGCTGTGCCATGTTCCATCCCTGCGAGCAAAGAACTCGCTAATGACTGGTTTGCTTGTTATGGTGGACAGTGTAAGTGGTGTGATAAACTCTTTCCCTGCAGGAGTTATAACGATTTGTACTTCGGCACCCTTCTTTATCAAGGCTCTGGCAAGTACTGCCGCTTTATATGCGGCAATACTTCCAGTGATGCCAAGTACTATTTTTTTACCTTTCATCATAAATGTTTCATTTTAACATTCCGGTTTCTCTCAGTCTGATTTTTGTAAGCACATTCTTTGTGTTCAGTGCGAAATCACCGTTCATAATCCATCCGTAATATCCGATGTCTTTCTTCATTACTTCGGCTACCGGCATGCCTTTATATTTACCGAAATTGAATACTTCCACTCCGTTGTCATCATATACTATTCTTCCTGCAAAATCTACGTTTTTCGAATAGCTAGAATATTCCGACAGGAAGTTGATATCATTCTGAAGAGTGTCCTGATACATATCCAACTGAGCTTTAAGAACTTCGTAAGTGGCTCTTGTGTCCGCTTCAGCAGTGTGGGCGTCTTCAAGGTTCTTTCCGCAATAGAACTTGTATGCGGCCGACAGGGTGCGCTGTTCCAGCTTGTGGTAGATTACCTGTACATCTACAAATTTTCTCTTTGTAAGATCAAGATCGATGCCGGCTCTGAGGAATTCCTCTACGAGAACAGGAACATCAAATCTGTTGGAGTTGAATCCTGCTATATCCGCACCTTCAAAGTCTTTTGCTATGTTGGTAGCCACTTCCTTGAAAGTAGGGCAATCTGCCACATCTTCGTCTGTTATGCCGTGGATGGCGGTCGATGCTTCCGGAATATGCATTTCCGGATTTATTCTCATTGTTTTGCTTTCTTCGTTTCCGTTTGGATATACTTTCAGATAGCAGATCTCCACTATTCTGTCGCTTGTTATATTGGTTCCTGTAGTTTCCAGGTCGAAGAAAACTATAGGGTTTTTAAGATTAAGTTTCATTATGGAAAAAATTAGTCGTTAAGCATCATAGGCATGAGCAGCATAAGCAGGTCTTCGTTTTCTTCCTGTTCTTCAGGAACTATGAGTCCGGCTCTTGATGGATCAGCCAATTCGATAATTACATTCTGCGATGAGATATTATTCAGAATATCTATCAGGAAAGACGATTTGAAACCTATGCTCATGTCTTTTCCGTCGTACTGGCATGTAAGAGTTTCTTCTGCAGAAGTAGAGAAGTCGATATCCTGAGCAGAAATAGTCATGCTGTTTTCTTTCAGACTGAGTTTAATCAAGCTGCTTGCCTGAGAAGAGAATACTGACACACGTTTAAGTGCGCTTATGAAGATAGCACGGTCAACTATTGCCTTATGAGGATTGTTCTGTGGGATAACAGAATTGTAGTTAGGATAACGTCCTTCGATGAGACGGCAAGTCATCTGATAGTTCTCCATTGTGAACATTGCGTTCTTGTCGTCGAAGCAAATCTGTACATCGCCCTGTTCCTTAGGAAGTATGTTCTTGAGTATGTTAGATGGCTTTTTAGGAAGGATGAATGCAGCTTTTTCATTGCCCGTAGAAGAGAATGATTTATTACGTACCAGTTTATGACCGTCTGATGAAACCAAAGTTACATCCTGCTGGCTAATATCGAAATATATACCGTTCATCACAGGTCTCAACTCATCGTCGGCAGTAGCGAAGATACATCTGTTGATTCCTGTAAGCATAACATCAGCAGCCATTGTCAGATTGACAACTTCACTTCCCATCTGTTTCGGCAATGGATATTCGTCGCCGTTCTGTGCCATCATGCTGTATTTACCGTTAGGGTATTTTACGGTAATTTCCATTGTGTCTGTATTTATATTGAAATTCAATGGCTGTTCAGGATTTTCCTTTAAGGCTTCAAGAATTGTTTTTGATGAGATGGCAAATTTGCCTTCGCCTTCGTATTCGCTGACTTCAATGCTTGTTGACAGTGTAGTCTCGCTGTCCGAAGCTGTCATTGTTATGGTTCCATCGTTTAGTTCTATCAGGATACAGTCCAGAATAGGAAGAGAGTTTTTTGAATTGATAACACGGCTGATAGCCTGTAAATGGCTGAATAATGTTGTGCTTGAAACTAAAAATCTCATGATTGATGTTATATTTAATTGTTTTTTAATTATTATTTCTGCTTAAATTTCTTTACAGGAAAACGATAAATAATCGAATGCCAAAGTTACAAAAAAAGATTATTTGACTAAAGCAATTGCCTGATAAAAATGCTTTCGTCCGGAGAAAAAATATTGTAAAAAATTAGTTCACTTCTAGGGAAAAGAGTAATTTCGTGACCAAAATCAAATAGAAAATTATTATGGAAATAACAGGAAAAATTATTGCTGTTCTTGAACCGCGCGGTGGAGTGTCAAAAACAGGCAATCCTTGGAAAGTTCAGGAGTATGTTTTGGAAACTAACGAGCAGTATCCTCGTAAGATGTGTTTTGATGTGTTTGGTGAAGATAAAATCCAGCAGTTCAACATACAGGCAGGTGAAGAACTTACAGTTTCGTTCGATATAGATGCCCGCGAATGGCAGGGCAGATGGTTTAACAGTATCAGAGCATGGAAAGTGGAAAGACCATCACAGAATGCGGGTATGCAGCCACAGCCTGCTGATTATTCTTTCCCTCCGGTATCATCGGCTCCGGTGCCTCCAGCTGACTTCTCGGCAACTGACGAAAAGGATGATCTGCCTTTCTGATATTTGGAAATAAAAAGAAGCAATTTCATTAGGAAGTTGTAAGAAGTTATTGCAATTGCTTTAGTTCTTTTTCTAACTTCTTTACTTTCTTCTTTCATGAAAAAATAAAAACAGCCATATCGCATTTCTTTTTGAAACATTGCGATATGGCTGTTTTCTTTTTCTGTATTTTGTGATTATGAATTCATGCTGAGCAGGAATTCTTCGTTGTCTTTAGTTTTTTCAAGTCTGTCTTTTACGAAGTCCATTGCTTCAACAGGGTTCATGTCTGACAGGTATTTGCGCAGAATCCACATTCTGTCAAGAGTTGTCTTGTCAAGCAGCAGGTCGTCGCGGCGTGTACTTGATGCCACAATGTTTACTGCAGGGAATATACGCTTGTTGCTGAGGTTTCTGTCAAGCTGCAATTCCATGTTACCTGTACCCTTGAATTCTTCGAAGATAACTTCATCCATCTTGGAACCTGTATCAATAAGGGCAGTTGCAATGATTGTGAGCGAACCGCCACCTTCGATGTTACGTGCTGCTCCGAAGAAGCGTTTTGGCTTGTGGAGTGCGTTTGCATCCACACCGCCCGACAATACCTTGCCTGATGCCGGAGATACAGTGTTGTATGCACGTGCAAGACGTGTGATAGAGTCGAGGAATATCACTACGTCGTGGCCGCTTTCAACCATACGTTTAGCTTTTTCCAGTACTATACCTGCAATCTTTACATGGCGTTCTGCCGGTTCGTCGAAAGTAGAGGCAATCACTTCGGCTTTAACGCTGCGTGCCATGTCTGTAACTTCTTCAGGACGTTCGTCGATAAGAAGCATTATCATATATACTTCAGGATGATTTTCTGCAATGGCATTTGCTATATCCTTCATTAGGATAGTCTTACCTGTCTTAGGCTGTGCCACGATAAGTGCACGCTGACCTTTTCCGATAGGGGAGAACATGTCAACTACACGTGCCGACAGATTATCATTATATCCCTTGCAGAGTTTGAACTTTTCGTCAGGGAACAATGGTGTCAGATGGTCGAAAGGAATACGGTCGCGCACCAGTGCAGGATCGGCACCGTTTATCTTGTTTACCTTTACTAGCGGGAAGTATTTTTCACCTTCTTTGGCCGGGCGGATTGTTCCTTCTACAACGTCACCTGTTTTAAGACTGAATGTCTTGATTTGTGACTGTGATACATAAATATCATCCGGTGAAGAAAGGTAGTTGTAGTCCGAAGAACGTAAGAACCCATATCCGTCGGGCATTATTTCGAGAACACCCGAACCTGTTATAATATCTTCAAAATCGTATATTTTTTCTACAGGTTTTGCAGGTTGCTGCTGTTCCTGTTCCTGTGCTGCAGGAGCGTTGTTTTCAGACTCTGGCTGTACGGCTCCTGGAGTAGGCAGCTTTATTTGTTGAACAGCAGGAAGTTGTGCATTTTGTTGTGCGCTTTCAGATTGTGCTGCGTCATTCTGCTGTTTGTTCTGCTGCTTGTTGTTCTGTTGTGGTTTATTGTTCTGAGCCTTGTTTGGCTGCTGTTTCTTGTTGTTCTTTTTCTGTTTCTGCTGGAACTTGTTTTCCTGCTGCGGAATAACAGGTGGTTCAACCTTTGTGGCTTCGAATTTGCCAAGCAGTTCTGTAGGGATTTCAAATTTCTCAGAAGGTAAATCTTCTATTGGAATAAAATCATCGCCGCTGTTAAGGTCGAGTGGAGGAAGTTCCATGTCATCGTCCATAAATACAGGAACCGGTATCTCTTTCTCAGCTGTTTTCTCAGCTTTGTTTTCGTTTGTTTCTTTTGTATCGGCTTGATTGTTGGAAGAAGCATCTTTTGTGTTTTTGTTCTTTGAACCAGGTTTTCTGCCTCGTTTTGCTTTTGGCTTTTCCTGTTCGTTTTCAGATGCTGGTGTAATGTTTTCGCTTGTATTGTTTTGTGGAACTTCTGTGTTCTCTTTTGAAATTGCTTTTGTCTGTATTGCAGGCGAATCAGCTTCCAGTTTTAAAGCTTTGTCTTTAGTGGCTGTATAGACTTTGCTACCTTCTTTCTTTACGCTGATTCTAGCTCTTTTTTTTGTTTGCCCATCGCCAGTCTTCTCTGCATTTGCTTTTTGTGAAGCACTTTTTATGGCCTGTTCGTCAAGAATTTTGTAAACAAGCTCCTCTTTTTTTAATGTGCTGGTTTTCTTTAGACCCAACTCTTTGGCTATCTGTTGCAATTCGGACAGGTCTTTTTCATTTAATTGTATGATATTATACATAAGTGTGTGTATAAATTGTTATATTATAGTAATATTTATATTCAAAAAACAATATACTTATTACGAATATACATATATGAAGAGATGTATATACCTAACAAGAGTATAATTCAAAATAAATGTACTACGTTAAAATGATAAATTGATTTTGATTAGGAAATTGTGTTGCATTTGTCGTGAAGTATTGACGACATAGCTTTTGTCGAGTACAAAAATACTACTTTTTATTGTGTTTACAAAGTTTTTGTATGTTTTTTGTTTGATTGGTACATGAAAATCGGAATTTTGTTCTAATTTAGCAGACCGAAAATTGAAAATTAAATTTTATACATTTATGAAGAAAGTTATTTTTACAGAAAAGGCACCTGCAGCAATTGGCCCATACAGTCAGGCAATAGAAGCTAACGGCATGGTTTTTATGTCAGGTCAGATTCCGGTAAATCCTGCAACCGGTGTTTTCGTTGAAGGTGGAATAGTAGAACAGACAACTCAGGTATTTGAGAATATTAAGAATGTTTTGGCCGAGGCCGGACTTACTACAGCTAATGTAGTCAAGACTACTGTCTTTTTGGCAGATATGTCTATGTTTGCGGATATGAATGCTGTCTATGCAAAATATTTTGACGGCGCATTCCCGGCACGTTCGGCTGTTGCTGTAAAAGAATTGCCAAAAGGTGCATTGGTTGAGATTGAATGTATAGCTGTGAGATAAAAGCGATATCCGTCAATTTGAAAATGCCTTGTCATTCCGAGCTGAATGACAAGGCATTTCATTTAAAAAAATGACAGTTCTCATTTTTATTCTGCCATTTTTATTATGATTTCATTTCCTTCTGCCGAAATCAGTATTCCTGATCCGTCTTCCGGCTCTTTTTCCATTAAAAATTCTGCAAGTTTGTCTTCGATATTGTTCTGAATGGCTCTTTTGATAGGGCGGGCTCCATAATTGATGTCTTCACCTTTTTGTGCGATGATGTTCTTGGCCTTATCCGTGATGGAAATGGAGTATCCCATTCTTTCCACTCTCTTGAAAAGTTCTTTCAATTCAATATCAGTTATTTTTATCAAATCATTCCTGTCTAATTGTTTGAATGGGATGATATCGTCAAGACGATTGATGAATTCCGGCGCAAAAGTCTTTTCCAGCGCTTTTTTGATTATAGCGTTGGAATATTCTTCGTTGTCGTTATGGCTTATTGCGTTAAAGCCTATTCCTTTTCCGAAATCCTTTAGCTGACGGCTGCCTACGTTTGATGTCATTATAATGACAGTGTTTTTAAAATCCACGGTTCTTCCTGTGTTGTCCGTAAGCCTTCCTTCATCCATTATCTGCAAAAGGAAATTGAATACATCGTGGTGAGCTTTCTCTATTTCGTCAAGGAGCACTATTGAATATGGTTTTCTTCTTACCTTTTCTGTAAGCTGTCCGCCTTCATCGTATCCTATATATCCCGGAGGCGCTCCGACCATTCTTGAAACGGCGTATTTCTCCATATATTCGCTCATGTCAATTCTTATTATAGAATCCTTTGAACCGAATAATTCCTCTGCTAGTGTTTTTGCCAGATATGTCTTTCCGACTCCGGTAGGACCTGTAAATAGGAATGTGCCTATAGGCTTGTTCGGGTCTTTCAGCCCTACACGGCTTCTTTTGATGGCTTTTACAAGCTTTTCTACGGCTTCATTCTGTCCGATTACTTTTGTCATGAGCACATCTTGCATAGCGCGCAACTTGTTGGCTTCCGACGACTCAACTTTTTTAAGAGGAATTCCTGACATTAGTGAAATTATTTCCTCGATATGGCTTTTATCTACGATTTCGCGATTCTCCTTGAGCTTGTCGGTCCATTCCTTTTTCATTCTTTCCAGTTCGGTCTGAAGCATTTTCTCCTTGTCACGAAGTCCTGCCGCCATTTCAAAGTTCTGTAGTTTGATGGCCTCGTTCTTGTGTTCCTTTGTTTCTTCTATCAGTCTTTCCTGTTCTTCTATTTCTTTAGGAACGCATACGTTCATAAGATGAATCCTTGAACCGGCTTCATCTATTGCGTCAATTGCCTTGTCGGGGAAGAACCTGTCTGAAATATACCTGTCGGTAAGTTCTACGCATGCTCTTATTGCCTCATCCGTATATGTTACATTATGAAAATCCTCATATTGTTCTTTGATATTCATGAGGATTTGTAATGTCTCTTCTTTTGTGGTAGGCTCGACTGTGACTTTCTGGAATCTTCTTTCAAGTGCACCGTCTTTTTCTATCGATTTTCTGTATTCATCAAGTGTGGTCGCACCTATACATTGCATTTCGCCTCTTGCCAATGAAGGTTTCAGTATGTTTGCGGCATCCATTGATCCTGCGGCTGAACCTGCACCGATAATGGTGTGAATTTCATCGATGAATAATATTACGTTCGGATTGTTCTTGGCCTCCTTTATTACTCCTATTATTCTTTCCTCGAACTCGCCTCTGTATTTTGTTCCTGCCACAAGCGATGTGAGGTCAAGGTTTATGATTGTCTTGTCGAAAAGTGTTCTCGGAACTTTCTTTTCAACTATTCTTGAAGCCAATCCTTCTACTATGGCTGACTTTCCGACTCCGGGTTCACCTATCAGCACAGGGTTGTTCTTCTTTCTTCTGCAAAGAATCTGGGCTACGCGCTCTATCTCTTTTTCGCGTCCCACAACCTTGTCAAGCTTGCCTTCTGCTGCGGCTTTTGTCAAGTCGGTACCATATTTGTTCAGCAATACAAGATTCTTGTCTCCGTTGTCTGGCTTACCCCTTTTTGTCTGCGATGTGTAGTCGTTGCCTGAATGAGGGAATGAATCGTTGCTGCCGAATCTGTTTCCGTCTCTTCTCTCAATTCCGTCATCTTCTTCGCTTTCATCAAAATTTAAGCCGGATGTAGGGGCAGGAGTTGTTGTATCCGATATTCTTCCTTTGATTTTTTCG
This sequence comes from Bacteroides sp. ET336, assembly GCF_024733815.1. Classification (NCBI taxonomy): domain Bacteria; kingdom Pseudomonadati; phylum Bacteroidota; class Bacteroidia; order Bacteroidales; family Bacteroidaceae; genus Bacteroides; species Bacteroides sp. ET336. The sequence continues at coordinate 88,238 of NZ_JANRHK010000008.1, read as the reverse complement.
TATGTTATATTGTTTTGTTTCAATATTTGTGCTGCATTGTTCTTCTCTTCTTTCATAATACCTAATAATATATGTTCTGAACCCATTGAATCTTTGTCCTCTAGTTTGGACTCCAGAAAGCATAGCCTTAAAACTCTGGTGGATTGCTCGTCAAAGTTCAAGTCTTTTAATTCCGTTTTGGGCAGGTTGATATTGTCATTGACCAGTCTCTCTTCCAGCTCTTTTCTGATTTTCTTTAAATCAGCATACAAGCTGCATATTATTTTTGCTGCGTTGCTTTCTTCATTTCTTATTATTCCTAATAAAATATGTTCAGGCTTTATGCTTGCGGCATCAGTTCTCGCAGCTTCTTCTTTGCTGTATTTTATAACATCTGTAGCTTCTTTAGTGTATGATTTTCCGTTCATCTTATTGCTAGTTTTCACCTTAAATGTTTGATTGTATGGCTAGTTTATTGGTGCCTGTGTCTGCTTATAGCCCTCAAATCTTTATAGTTCCGGCAAATATATTTGTTTTTTATTCTTACAACAAATTATGTGCCATTTTTCTTGTTCTGAATAATTGTCTTGTTTTGTCAGTAATTGAGTAAAAATGTTTAATATGGTACATATTTTTTCATAAAAAGTTTCGTATATCGTCTAAAAGTAGTACTTTAGCATGGTTTTTCGTAAACCGAAAGAGATGTATAATTAATATTTGTTTAAATGCAAGAACAAGACAGAATTATAAAAATTAACATCGAAGAGGAAATGAAGTCGTCGTACATCGATTACTCCATGTCTGTAATCGTGGCGCGCGCCCTCCCTGATGTACGAGATGGTTTCAAACCTGTACATCGCCGTATTCTCTACGGAATGATGGAACTGGGAAATACTTCGGACAAACCTTATAAGAAATCTGCCAGAATAGTTGGTGAGGTACTTGGTAAATACCATCCTCATGGCGACTCTTCAGTGTATGGTGCATTGGTACGTATGGCACAGGATTGGGCTATGCGATATCCTTTGGTTGACGGACAGGGTAACTTCGGATCTGTCGATGGTGACAGCCCTGCAGCAATGCGTTATACAGAGGCTAGGCTGAAGAAGATAGGCGAGGAGATGATGCAGGATTTGTACAAGGAGACTGTAGATTTCCAGAACAACTTCGATGATACTCTTCAGGAACCTACCGTTATGCCTACACGCATTCCGAACTTGCTCGTGAACGGTGCTTCAGGTATTGCCGTAGGTATGGCAACTAATATGCCGACACACAATCTGGCCGAGGTTATTGACGGCTGTGTGGCATATATCGACAATAATGATATAGATGTCGATGGACTGATGCAATATATCAAGGCTCCTGATTTCCCTACAGGCGGATATATATATGGTGTAAGTGGAGTAAGAGATGCTTATCAGACAGGCCGCGGACGTGTGGTTATGCGTGCGAAGACCGAAATCGAAACTCACACCAATCATGACAAGATTATCGTAAACGAAATCCCTTATAACGTAAACAAGAAAGAACTTATCGAGCATATCGCTTCGCTTGTAAACGAGAAGAAGATTGAAGGTATTTCATACGTGAACGATGAGTCCGACCGTGAAGGTATGCGTATCGTTATAGACGTGAAGCGTGATGCCAATGCAAGTGTAGTTCTGAACAAACTGTTCAAGATGACTGCTTTGCAGACTTCTTTCGGTGTGAACAACATCGCTTTGGTTAAGGGACGTCCTCGTCTGCTCAATCTTAAGGATCTGATCAGACTGTTCGTTGAACACAGACACGAGGTGGTTATCCGCCGTACACAGTACGACTTGCGTAAGGCTCAGGAACGTGCACACATTCTTGAAGGACTTATCATCGCTTCGGACAATATCGACGAGGTAATCAGAATCATACGTGCTGCAAAAACTCCTAACGAGGCTGTAACTAACCTGATGGCTCGTTTCGAACTTAGCGAAATCCAGGCACGTGCTATAGTAGAAATGCGTCTGCGTCAGCTGACCGGACTTTTGCAGGAACAGCTTCATGCGGAATATGAAGAGATAATGAAGCAGATTGCTTATTATCAGGAAATCCTTTCAAACGATGAACTCTGTATGAAAGTCATCAAGGACGAACTGATAGAAGTTAAGGAAAAGTACGGTGACAAGCGTCGTTCGGAAATAGTTTATGCTTCGGAAGAATTCAATCCGGAAGATTTCTATGCTGACGAACAGATGGTAATCACTATATCTCATCTGGGATATATCAAACGTACTCCATTGGCTGATTTCCATGCTCAGAACAGAGGCGGTGTAGGCTCTAAGGGTAGTGAAACACGCGATGAGGACTTCATCGAACATATCTATCCGGCTACAATGCACAATACTATGCTGTTCTTTACACAGAAAGGTAAGTGCTACTGGCTGAAGGTTTATGAAATTCCTGAAGGAAACAAGACATCAAAGGGACGTGCAATACAGAATCTTTTGAATATAGATGCCGATGATGCCGTAACAGCTTACTTGCGTGTCAAGAACCTTAATGACAAGGAATTCATCAACAGTCATTACGTATTGTTCTGCACTAAGCAGGGTGTAATAAAGAAAACACTCCTTGAACAGTATTCACGTCCACGTCAGAATGGTGTGAACGCTATTACTATCCGCGAAGACGACAGAGTGATAGAAGTTCGTATGACTAACGGTAATAATGAAATTGTTATAGCAAACCGTAACGGACGTGCCATACGTTTCCACGAAAGTGCCGTACGCGAAATGGGACGTACTGCTACCGGTGTACGTGGTATTACTCTTGACGAAGACGGACAGGATGAAGTTATAGGAATGATTTGCATTAAGGATCCTGAAAAGGAAACTATAATGGTGGTTTCTGAAAACGGTTATGGTAAACGTTCTGACATCGAGGACTACCGCAAGACAAACCGTGGCGGTAAAGGTGTCAAGACATTGAACATTACCGAGAAGACAGGCTCACTTGTTGCAATCAAATCTGTGACTGACGAAAATGACCTGATGATTATAAACAAGTCGGGTATAACAATCCGTGTGAAGGTTTCTGATTTCCGTATTATGGGACGTGCTACTCAGGGTGTAAAACTTATAGACCTTGAAAAACGTAATGACAGTATCGGTTCTGTATGTAAGGTTACATCTCAGGCTGAGGAAGAGGCTGTCGAGGGTAGTGCTTCACAGGAAGGTGAAATGGATAATAATACAAATGAACCCCAAGAAGATAATAATCAAAACAATTGACTTACTAAAATTTAAAACATTATGAAAAAAGTATTACTAACTGCAGCCGTGTTGTTTACTACATGCGCAGTATCAGCACAGACTAGTGTTGTAAAAGAAGCGAAATCTTCTAAGAGTGATCCTGTAAAGGCTGCTCAGATTATTGAACCTGCATTGAGCGATCCTACAACAGCCAATGATCCTGAAACATGGAAACTTGCCGGTGATTTCCAGAAGGCTATCTACGATGACGAGAATATGAAACTTTATCTCCCGGGTGGACAGGCTGATACAGCTAAATTGTACAACAGTTTGGCTAAAATGTTCGAATATTACATGAAATGTGATGAAGTTGAACAGGCAAAAGTAGCTAGTGGTGAGTTGAAAAAGCCTAAGCTCAGAAAGAAATTGGCTAAGACATTGGTTTCTGTACGTCCTAATCTGACAAATGCAGGTTCTGATGCTTATAATGCAGGAAACTATAGCGCTGCGTTGAAATTCTTTGGAACATACTGCGATGCTGCAACAGCTCCTATCTTTGCAGATATGAAAGAAGTAAAGAATGATACACTTGTTCCACTTATCGCAAACTATGCTACATTGGCTGCTAACTCATTGAAAGACAATGCCGCTGTTATCAAGTATGCAGAAATGGGTAAGAACCACAAGGAAGAAGGTTACAGAGCATTGATGTGTCTTGCTGAAGTTTACAAGTCAGACGAAGCTAAAGACTCTGTAAAATGGCTTGCTGCAATCAAGGAAGGTGTTGAAAAATTCCCTGCACAGGAATATTTCGTTGGTAACCTTATGGACAACTACATCCAGAAAGGTCAGGTAAAAGAAGCTTTGGCTGAAATAGACGGTATCATAGCAAATAATCCTTCTGCTTACTTCTTGTATGTAAAGGGTGTACTTCAGTATGAAAACAAAGACTATGAAGGTGCAATAGCTACATTGCAGCAGATTGTTGACAAGAACGACGGTTTCGTGGCAGAAGCATATTCCAAAATGGGTGACTGCTACTTCTTCCCTGGTCAGGATATAGAAGAAGCAAACTCTCAGCTTGCTATGGACGATCCTAAATATGCAGAAGGTGAAGCTAAGATTAAAGAGCTTTATGCAAAGGCATTGCCTTACTATGAAAAGGCTAAAGAATTGGCTCCAGATAACAAAGCTTTGTGGGGTCAGTATTTGTTGAGAATCTACTGGAAGCTTAACAGAGCTGAGTATGAGTCTCTTGAAAAAGAACTTGGATATTAATCTGATAGTTTGATAAAAATAAAAAATCCTGGTCTGTATTTCAGATCAGGATTTTTTGGTTTTATATATATCAGAACTTGAAACTGATGCTTCCGTATGGAAGACAATTTTCTGATAAATGTACAGAATAGAAATCTACTATATCTTCTTCAGGAGGGTTTCCAAGCAGATTGTAAAGACCGCATCTGAGAAGTAGCAATTTGTCTCCGAAATCCTTCTTGAATGTATATCCTACGTCAATTCTGTAGTTGAATTCTCCACGTCTTTGCCTGAAGCCCAAATCCTTGTCGCTTTCAAACCAGTTGTCCGATGTCTTGATTCTTCCCGATTTTGTTATACATCCTATAGACAGGCTTGACGATTTGCTTATCTTGTATGACAGGGCTCCTGCTCCATAGTGTGGCATATCATACAAAGAAGGAAGTTTGCCCAGGCTCTTGTATTCATCGAACCATTCACGGCTCCTTGAATAAGTATATGACAGTTGCATAGTCCATCTTCTGTACATATAATAGAGGAACATTTTAATTCCGTAACTGTCTCCGTTACCCACCATTATATAGTTGTTCCAGTTATCGTTTTCTACTATTGCATCCGGTTTCAGGGCTACGATATTCCGTCTTGTCTTATAATATGCAGATGTTTCTAATTTTCCTCTGTCGCTGTCGAAATTCTTTTTCCAGCCAATCTCATAATGTTCCGATGAGCGCGGTTTAAATCCTTCTATGCTCGGCATTCTGAAATCTGTCGGTAGAGAAATACCATTGAAACTGATGTAATGATAGAACTGCTCCATTTTAGAGAAATTCAGGTATATAAGGTCATTCTTACCAGGTGTAAAGTTCAATGCAAAACGAGGCTGTATGCTGTAATAATTTCGGAAGTTTACAGGATTGTATGCAATGAAATGTACTCCTACACGTGTTGTAAGGTTATTTGTTACTCTGATATAATTGTCGTAGTACAGAGAATACTGGTTAATGGCCTCATTCTGCTTCTTGATGTTTTCTCCGAAAGCTGTCATCTCATACATCTCGTGCGAGTACTTGAATCCCCAACGGGTAGAGTATATGTTTTCCGGACTGTAAGTAAATTCAGTATTGAAATTTATTGTCTTTATTCCGTTGCTTATTTCATTGTTAGACGCATTGTTTTCTGTTTGATTAAAGGAATCTCCATTATTCCAATCGTCATTCCAATTGTCTTCCCATCCGCTGTCAGGGTCCATATCATCTTCAAAGTCGTCACCCAAACCAAAACCAAGTACATCGGCGTTTGCACGGCTCATGTGTGACGAATAGTAAGCTGAGGTCGTATTACCAAGTTTTCCCCACATTCCGTTATAAGTGGCCTTGTATATCTGGTTATTCCATTTCACTACAGGTATGGCTTCTTCTGTGTATAGGGGAAATCTGAACTCGTCGAATGTATTATATGCAAAGAACTTTAAGGAACTGTTTTCCGACATATAGTATGACAGTTTTGCCGTATAGTCGAACGAGTAGTGGTTCAGTCTGTTTTCTTCCGATAAAAGTTCGTCGAAGAAATCCATCCAGCTTCTTCTTACACTCACCAGATACGACAGCTTGTTTTTTATTATTGGCCCTTCCAGTGTAAGCGATGCGGCAGGCATGTCGATAGAGAAAGTACGTGTATGCCTGTTCTTGTTTCCGTCTTTAAGATTGAATTCCGTGACCGATGAAAGTCCGCCTTCCAGACGGGTGGGGAAGAAGCCCTTGTGGAAGACAATATTCTTTATCACGTCGCCATTGAACTGGGGAAGCAGAGCGTTGACGTGTCCCGGATGAAACACAGGTACACCGTCGAGTAGTATTATGTTCTCGTCATAACTTCCGCCATCTACCATAAAGCTGTTTCCCGTAGGAGTGCCGGTCACTCCGGGTAGTATCCATATTTGTGAAAACAGGTCGTTGCCGCTGAAAGACAGCATGCCTGATGGAGTAATCTCTGCCAGTTCCGCATCATTTCTGATAGACCTGACCGTAACCTCGTCAACCTCGAACAGAGCCGGTTTGAGATTCATGTCCAGTCTTTTTCTGCTATAAAGATGCAAAGGTGTGGAGAACTTCTCATATTCCATATAGCTTATTTCGATGGTATATTCTCCTTCTGTAAGGTTCAGTCGGTAGTTGCCGTTCTCGTCGCTTGTGGAGTAAAGCTTCTTGCCGTCCGTATCTGACGCCATAATGATTGCCCCATACAGTTTCTCGGATGTTGATTCGTCGGCTATCGTTCCGTTTACAGAAAATTCCCTTTTGGCATCAATGCGTATCGCGATTTTCCTTCCGGGCATTTCCGTTATGCTGTATCTGTAGTCTTTAAGAATAATCTCCAGCAGTTGGGCTACAGACATTGTGGCAGACTGTCTCACTGTGCAGTTCTTTTCCATGTCTATAGCCTGGTTGAATGAAATCGATATTCCCTTTTGTTTCTCGATATAGCTGAACCATTGAAGCACAGAAGCCGATGAGGCTCTAACGAAGAGAACCTCATCGGTCAGTTTATTTTTGTCTGATGAAAAAAAGTTTTCCTTGATATCTCCTGCAGCTGTGTCTGCCGCTGTTCCCGTCATAGACGTTTCCCTGTTTGGAAAAGCATCTCCTGCATGAGCCATTGCCGACAGCAGTAGCAGGACTTTCATTGATTGATGTATCATCCGGCTATAAATGCTTGGTTAATATAATCGGTAATGCTTTCCAGTCTCCAGAGTCTCGTATTTGCAGCTGCACAGGAAAGCCAGTTCCACTATTATTGCCTCCGTATCGGCAGTGTCAATTCTGCTGGTTATCTTGTTATTCCGGAGTTCTTTGCTTACCTCAATTTTCACTCCCGTGGTCTGTTCTATCTTTTTCACCACTTCCATTATTCCCGCATTCTCGAACGACAGTACTTTAGGTTTCTCTTCGAACACCTCATACGGGTTCTCTATCTTACCTGTCTTTAGAGTCTTGTTGTCAAGTTCGGCCTTCTGGTTGGCTTTGATTATAACCTTGCTGTTTTCCGATTCTACGCTTACCACACCGGTCTTTACATATACGCTTGAGCTTTCAGCTTTAGTGGCATCAACCAGAAACGATGTTCCCAGCACTTCCACCATAAGGTTTTCTGACTGTACTTTGAAAGCCCTTCCGTGCATCTTCCTCACATTGAAGAAAGCCTTTCCGTTTAGAGCTACCTCCCTTGCCGAGTTCATACCTCCCGTTCTGTAGCTCACGTTTGCATCAGGATATAGCGTTACAGACGAACTGTCCGGCAGATAAATCATCATCTTCTCTGCAGTGTTGTTGGCAAACAGCTGTTCATTGTTGTTATTCCTATTGCTCATAAAGAATGAGATTGATATTACTACTATTACAAGGACCGAAGCTGCTGCATAGAAAACCGACATGCCCAATGACTTCTTCTTGTTCTTGTTTATTGAGATACTCATTGCCGGTTTCTTTGCCGACGTCTTGTTTATATGCTCTTCTATTCTGGCCCATGCTTTTGCTGTTCCGAACTCGGGAGCCTTCTTTGGCGATATAAGTTTTACCAGCCTGTTGTATTCGTCGGCATGCGTAGCTATCCATTCCTGAATATCATTCTTTTCCGAGTCCGACATTACCTCGCCTGTGATATATTTAGCCAGTAATTCGTTGATATATTCTTCTGTATGTTTCATCTCTAAATGTTGTTTGAAATGATTGATATGATTAATGTGATAATAACCGCGATAGTGAACGAACATGTGGCTGCAAATTCTCTGAGCAGTTTGATGGCTTTACCCATCTGATTTTCCACAGTCTTTTCCGATAATGACAGCAGCTCTGCAATTTCCCTGTATTTCATTCCTTTAAGCTTTGAAAGCAGGAAAATTTCCTTACATTTTGGCGGAAGTACAGCCAGAGCCTCCGATAAAAGTTCCTCCGGTGATTTCCTGTCAGTGTCCAGTGTGTCCTCATCCTGAAGGTGTGCTCCGGCAGATGGAGCATCTTCTATCGAAACCGTGTAAGAGCATTTTTTTCTGAGAAACGAGATACAGGCGTTTTTTACGGCTGTAGTGATGTAGGCGGCAAATTCCTTGTCCGGAAGAGTGTCCTTGCCTTTATCCCATATATTTATGAACAGTTCCTGAACTATGTCTTCTGAATCGTCAGCGTCGGAAACATATTCGTATGCTATGCTGCATAGTCTTGGGTAGTGTTCGTTAAATCTGGACTTGAAGATTTCTTTTCTGTCGGTGTTCATTTTTCGTTTGATTAGTTTTTGTGGTTATTACTCAGGTACATGTCTTTGACAGCATTTTTACAAATATACTGTTTCCGTACCTAAATAACAATTATTGGCATATATTTTATGTAATTTGTATGTTCTCCACACGCTCGTGTGGAGTTCTCATCACGTTCGTGTGGAGCTCTCGACACGTCCGTGTGGAGTACTCGACACGTTCGTGTGGAGATAACTGTTTCAGCTCGATGTTTTCTGATTTGTCTCATGCTTTTATAATTAAGCAGGTAATTAATCCTTTTCCTTTGTTGCTTTCACTTCAATAACGCAGATTTATGTAAAAACCCCTATGTGGGAAGATAAAATAATAATGAGAAAAGGGTAGCATTGAATCATCAAAGCTACCCTTTAGTATAAATGTGAAAAATTATGTATAACGCTAATTTACTGCCCAGTCGCTAATTGTTCCGGTTTCAGAAGAGAATGATGCACCGATTTTATAAACTTTGCGGCTATCGGTTGCATATTCACGCGCATATCCTTTTTCCTCTATCTGCTGAAGCGCCTCTTGGGCCGTACCGTCCAGTTTGAACTCAAAGATATATACATATTCCGATGTTTCCACTATGCAGTCCACACGTCCCTGACTCTGTACTTTTTCGGCATAGACGGTATAAACACTCACCAAACGCATAATGAGATAGAAGGTGTTATTCTGATGGTTGCAGATATGATGAAGCCACCATTGTAAGGAATCCCCCCTTTACCTCATTGTTCGGGAAATCAAGAAGGAAGGTATTGAAATCTCTGTCGTAAGCCTTTATTGTAAGATATCCGCTTTGATATATCATAGGCAAGGGACGTTCCACGTCGGCCTTGTAGTCAATAAATTCTGCCGGAGTGTAATATTTTCCGGTAAATTCGTTCATCCTCTCATGTGAATGGTTGAGCAGGCGAATAAGATATGTGGGAGTTCCTGTGCTGAACCAATAGTCATCAATACTCATTTTGTCAAAAGCGTTCAACAAGCTGAAAGGGTTATATATGTCAGTCATACGTTTGCTGAAGTGGTACCCATCGTATTGTTTCTTCAACAGTTTATACATTTCATCCGGTGTACACTGATATTCGACTGCCATTTTCGACACAGGTTCAGCAAAATATTTTCCAATCTCCTCCTGGGTAATACCGCAAAGAGCCTCATACCTTATATCCATACTTATATCTTTAGGCTGGTTGAATCCGCTGAACACACTTACCTGCGAGAACTTGGTTACACCTGTCAGCAGTACGAACTGCAGGTGTTTGTCCGCTCCCTTAAATACAGAATAAAAAGCTTTCAGAACATTGCGATGTCTGTCCTCCAGATTTGTATCCACATCCAGTACATCAAGAATAGGTTTGTCGTATTCATCTACAAGTACCACAGCGCGTCGGCCTGTCTGAAGATGAGCGGCCTCGAGAACCTTTATAAAGCGGTCTCCAAGACCCAATTCATTTTCACGTACAGGCAGATTGTACTTCTGTTCCCATTCCGCCAGATAAAAGTTAAGTTTCTTCTCCAGCTCTCCAGGATTGGTAAAATTAGTAGCGTTGAAATCCACATGGAAAACGGGATACTCGTTCCATTCTGTCTCCATTTTTTCTATGGCAAGACCGTGAAACAGTTCCTTACGTCCTGAATAATAGTTTTCCAGAGTAGAAACAAGTAGGCTCTTTCCGAAACGTCGCGGACGGCTAAGAAAATAAATCTTACCGTTGTGAGTAAGGTCATAGATTAAATCAGTTTTATCTATGTATATATACCCATCTTCTATAATTTGTTCAAAACTCTGGATACCAATTGGAAATTTCATAACCTGATTCTTTTTGTACTTTACGCAAAGGTAAATAAAAAATCAGACTTTCAAGTCATTAATTAATATGTCTTTTCCTTATCCTTAACAAAATGCGCACACTAATGTGTATAGTGCCGGAATATTTTTATTTTTGCAGGAAATTTTTGTAAAATGAGAAAGATAACCCACTATATTCTGTACATTCTGATTGCTTTTACAGCCCTTTTGAATATCCGATGCAGTGGAAACGGCACGGAGAAAACACTGCTTCCGGAACTGGCTCACGCTGAATCCGTGATGTTTGATCATCCGGACAGTGCGCTTCATATCCTGGAAGCCATGCCGATGCCTTCAGCACGCCGGGATAAGGAGAACCATGCGCTGTGGTGTCTGTTGGTGACACAGGCAAAGGTAAAACAGCTGATGAAAATCTCCTCTGATTCCCTTGTGAGGATTGCATACAATTATTACAAGCCTACCGATAATGCCCGTAGAAAGGCGATGTCTGCTCTTTATATGGGAGATATAAACTATGACTTAGGAAATATAGAAGAAGCCATGCAATATTACCTGGAGGGTAAAACGGAAGTGGAGAAAACAGACGATTATAAGACCGGATATCTGATAATGTCTTCTTTGGGAAAGTTGTATTTATATCGCAGACTTGCTGATTATGCTCTTGAAGCCTGCACGAAGGCATACGACTATGCCGTTAAGGACTCCAGCAAGCGGTATCAGATGACTTCTTTGCAAAACTTGGCCAGATGTTACTGTATTTCTGATAAGTTACCGGAGGCTATAGATATATATCACAAATGTAGTGATTTAGCTTTAGAAATAGGATATCGGTATAATCAGTATTATTATGATGTACAGTCTGAAATAGCTTTGGTTTATACGAACAGTTTGCAGTATGAAAAGTCATTGGAAATTCTAAAAACATTTCCTAAGATATACCAGCATTATTCACTAATTGGTACAAATTATTTAATGCTAAATCAGTATGATTCTGCATATTTATATTTGAATAAGGCATTAAATACTGATAATGTTTATGCAAAGAAAACGATATATAGTTCTCTGTATGAATTGGCTGATACTCCCCAATACCGTAAATACCTGAAGACCTATTGCGATTCACTTCTTTTTTACAACGATTCTATCATAGCCCTTGACAAAGGCAAAGAAATCATCGCCTATAAAGAGAAGTATGACCACCAGAAACTCATCACCGAGCAACAGCGTCTGAAGCTGGAGAAGGCAGATGCACAGCGTTTGCTGTTCATCATCACGATATGCCTGATTGTGGTTATAGCTGTCGTAGCATATCTTTACCAGAAACGTATTGTTCGCAAGGAAACCACCATTCGCAAACAGTCTGAACAGCTGCAGGACTACATGCTTCAACTTCACGAATACGAGACACGTCTCATGCATAACAACCGCTATATGGAGGAACTGTAGGAGCAGATATCACGTCAGGAAGTTAATGCTGAAGATATAGAATCATACCGTGAACAGATAGACAGTCTTCAGTCAGAGAATGGCAGGCTGTCCGAAAATATAGCCACTCTGCAAAATCACATTGCCGAATATACCTCTAAACTTGACAAGGCCCGCCGTGATACGGAAAAGTTCCGTAGTATATCAGAAGAGAATCTTAACCTGAAGCAGCGTGAACGTATGCTTGCCGACTATGTTGTGGATAACGACAGCCTTGTGAAGGAACTTAGGGAGAAATGCCGTGTTCTTGATGATATGGAATGGGAGACTCTGGAGCAAATGTGCGAAAGTACGTACGGCAATTTCGTGAGCCGTCTTCAGGGTATCTGTCCGACACTGACTAAGCAGGAGCTTCATCTTTGTATTTTGATCAAGCTCCGTTTCAGCAACACTCAGATGTCTGAGATATTCGGTGTCAGTGTCTCTTCGGTATCCCAGAAGAAGTTCCGTCTGAAGAAGCATTTGAGTGATTCGTTGGAAGGCGGTCTTCCCGAGGAAATGACACTCGACAGATGGGTGGCAGAGTTCTGAAAAAAGAAAATGTAGAGATTGACATAATTGTATAATACGGCATAATACGCATATAATCAGTGTATTATGCCGTATTTTGTTAATGATTAAATGTAGAGATACTTTTTAAATGTTGTATTGTTATATGTTCTAATTTTGCATTCGGAGATATAAACCATGAGCAATAATAACCTAAAAAGTATCTTTATAATGAAAGCGATTAAAACCTTTTTATTTACATCTTTAATGGTCTTCTTGCCGGTAATTCTATCCGCACAGACCGTAAGCGGAAAACTGGTTGATGAGAAGAACAAACCACTGCCTTTTGCTAATGTTGTACTGCTATCTTTGCCGGATTCTGCGTTTGTGAGCGGAACCATCAGCGGTGAGGACGGTTCTTTTACACTTGAGGCAACATCGGAAAACCAGATAGTGAAAATATCTTCTATCGGATATAAGACCGTGTGTAAGCCGGTATCTCCGGCAAATATCGGTATCGTGCAGCTCGTATCTGATGCACAGATGCTTGGTGAAGTGGTGGTAAAGGGTGATTTGCCTAAAACACGCGTTAAGGGTGATGCCATGGTCACTGAAGTAAAGAATAGCAAACTGTCTTATGCCGGTACAGCCAATGATGTATTGCGCAAATTGCCTGGTGTGGCAGATGTAGGCAACGGTTTGCAAGTATTAGGGCGAGGAACACCGGAGTATTATATAAACGGACGCAAGGTACGTGACCTTTCAGAACTTGACCAGTTATCCAGTACCAGTATTCGGAATGTGGAGGTCGTGATGAACCCAGGTGCTCGTTACGATGCATCTGTGAAGGCTGTTATACGTATTAATACACAAAAACCGGCAGGTGAGGGTTTTGGCTTTGACAATCGTTTAATGGGAGATTACAACAAGAAAGCGGGATGGCTGGACCAGTTCAACTTTAATTACCGAAAGAATAACTTTGATTTGTTTGGCCTTTTGTTTTATTCTGACAGCTACTACTGGAAGACTCATCAGGCCGTTCAGGATACTTATCTGGATAAACACTGGAAACAGGAAAGTCTTACAGATGTGGAAAGCCGGAGCAGGACATTTACCGGTAGGTTGGGTATGAATTATGTGTTTAATAACAATCATTCGTTGGGCGCATATTATCGTATCTCAAGGCAACCGTATTACAAAAATTATATGGATGTATATACCGATGTATTCAGTAATGGAACGGATTATGAATCTTCTGACAACTCTTCCGTCGGCTCTAATGATTATACCAAACATACTCTTGATTTGTATTATAACGGCAATGCCGGTAACTGGCAAATTGATGTGGATGGTAATGCCATCTGGCAGACAACTGATGCGGACAATCTGGCAAATGAGCAGATAAATGCCATGGACGGAACCAACTCTGTCCGCAATGTAACTACATACAGTGACACTGAATATGAATTTTATGCTGCCAAGGTTGTATTGTCACGCCCTTTATGGGGAGGTAATTTCTCTGTTGGTGCAGAATATGGATATATGAACAGAAACATGGACTATCGTAATCCCGAAGGTATCATATCCGACAGTAAAGATGAAATTAATGAGAACAACGCTTCTGCCTATGCAGAATACAGCAAGGCATTTGGCAAAGTAAACGCTCAGCTGGGCATCCGATACGAGTACGATGATTTTGATTATTATGTAAATGATGAACATCAGAAAGATCAGAGTAAGGTTTACCACAATGTGTTTCCTTCGGCATCGCTTTTCTTTCCACTTGGAAAAACACAGGTTATGTTGCAGTACAGATCGGAGATACAGCGTCCGCGTTACTCACAACTGAGCAGCCAGGTGGTATATATCAATCGTTATACTTATGAAGGCGGAAACCCGTTGTTGAGACCAGTCATGACAAACTCACTAAACTTAGGTGTATCCTACAGATGGTTGTCTGGGCGTGCAGGATACCAGCATGTTAAAGATGACATCTTTAATACAAGTTATCCATACTCAAGCGAAGATCCTACCATCGCATTGATAAGCCAGAACAATTCACCCGCTTATGACATGCTGTTTGTCGCTGTAACTGCCGCTCCTACCATAGGTAAATGGTCGCCTTCCTGGACAGCCAGCTTAAACAAACAATGGCTGGAGGTGGAAAGCCCTGAAGGTAACATTAATCTGAACAAGCCATTGTTTATGCTTAACTGGGACAACAGTCTTGAATTGCCTATGGGATTCCTTTTAAACATGGGTGTCAGATGGATGAGTACAGGCGATATGCAGAATACCAGATTGGACGAACAGAGCTGGTCGGTAAACGGAAGCTTGCATAAATCTATCATGAATGGCAGAATGAGTTTTCTTCTTCAGGCAAATGATATCTTTAATACTCAAAAACAATACGGGACTTTATATTCCGGAGAGGTGCGTACTATCAAGATGTATAACGACCCCAATGCACGCAGTGTCAGCCTGACTGTCCGCTATAAGTTTAATACAACCAGAAGCAAGTACAAGGGAACCGGTGCCGGTGACAGCCAGAAGAGCCGTATGTAAGGATATTTTGATTCAATTAGTTTAAAAACTCTCTTAAATTCAGATTAGGGTGGCTTTAGTCATTAAGGCTGCCCTTTTCACTTAACAAAATGTACGAATTGATGTGTATAGTGTTGGATTATTTTTATTTTTGCATGAAATTTTTGTGAAATGAGAAAGATAACCCACTATATTCTGTACATTCTGATTGCTTGTACAGCCTTTTTGAATATCCAATGCAGCGGAAACCGCAAGGAGAAAACACCGCTTCTGGAACTGCTTCATGCGGAATCTGTGATGTTCGACCACCCGGACAGTGCGCTTCATATCCTGGAGGCCATGCCGATGCCTTCAGCACGCATTGATAAGGAGAATCATGCGCTTTGGTGTCTCTTGGTAACGCAGGCACAGTACAAACAGGTAATGAGAATCCCTTCTGATTCCCTTGTGAGGATAGCATACGATTATTACAACCCAACAAACAGTGCCCGCAGAAAGGCTATGTCTGCACTTTATATGGGAAACATAAACTACGAACTTGGCAATATAGAGGACGCCATGAGGTATTATCTGGAAGGCAAGACGGCAGTAGAGAAAACAGATGATTATAAGACCGGATATCTGATAATGTCTTCTTTAGCTGATCTCTATTTATTCCGTAATTTACCTGATTATGCACTTGATGCTTGTACAAAGGCATACAATTATGCTATAAAAGATTCGAATAAACGTTACCAAATGTCTGCATTGAAATTTTTGGCCAGATGTTATAGCATTAGGCATGAATTTCCAAAAGCAATCGATACATATAACAAATGTTCTTCAATATCTTTGGAGTTAGGACAGAAAGATGAATATTATTATCAAATTCAAACTGAGATTTCTTTAGTGTATTCCAATAGCGGAAACTTGGAAAAGTCTTTGGTATTATCAAAATCATTACCGGTTGAGTATCAGTCAACAGTTCTTATAGGTAAGAATTACTATTATCTGAATGAACATGACTCTGCTTACATCTATCTTCAAAAATCATTAGACACTGATAATGTTTATACGAAAGCTCTGATATATGAGTTATTATATAAAATAAGTGATAGTCCTAGGTACCGTAAATACCTGAAGACCTATTGCGATTCACTTCTTTTTTATAACGATTCTATCATAGCTCTTGATAAGGGCAAGGAAATTATCGCCTATAAGGAGAAGTACGACCACCAGAAACTCATTACCGAGCAGCAGCGTCTGAAGCTGGAGAAGGCGGATGTGCAGCGTATGCTGTTCATTATCACAATATGCCTTATTGTGGTTATAGCTGTTGTAGCATATTTTTACCAGAAACGTCTTGTCCGTAAGGAAACCACTATCCGCAAACAATCCGAACAGCTACAGGACTTCATGCTTCAACTGCACGAATACGAGACACGTCTCATGCAGAACAACCGCTATATGGAGGAACTGCAGGAGCAGATATCTCATCAGGAAGTTAATGCTGAAGATATAGAATCATACCGTGAACAGATAGACAGTCTTCAGTCAGAGAATGGCAGGCTGTCTGAGAATATAAACACCCTGCAACAGCATATTGCCGAATATACTTCAAGACTTGACAAGGTCCGCCGTGATACAGAGAAATTCCGTAGCATATCAGAAGAGAACCTTAACCTGAAGCAACGTGAACGTATGCTTGCCGACTATGTTGTAGATAATGACAGATTGGTGAAGGAACTTAGGGAGAAATGCCGTGTTCTGGATGATATTGAATGGGAGACTTTGGAACAAATGTGTGAAAGTACTTACGGCAATTTCGTGAGCCGTCTTCAAAGTATCTGCCCGACACTGACTAAGCAGGAACTTCATCTTTGTATCCTAATCAAGCTCCGTTTCAGCAACAGTCAGATGTCGGAGATATTCGGTGTAAGTGTCTCTTCCGTATCCCAGAAGAAGTTCCGTCTGAAAAAGCATTTGAGTGATTCGTTGGAAGGCGGTCTTCCTGAGGATATGACACTCGACAGGTGGGTGGCAGAGTTCTAAAATAGAAAATGTAGAGATTGATATAATTGTATAATACGGCATAATGCACATATAATCAGTGTGTTATGCCGTATTTTGTCAGTGGCTAAATGTAGAGATACTTTTTAAAAGGTGTATTGTTATATGGTATAACTTTGCATTCAGAGATATAAACCATGAGCAATAATAACCTAAAAAGTTTCTTTATAATGAAAGCGATTAAAACCTTTTTATTTACATCTTTAATGGTCTTCTTGTCGATAGGTCTATCCGCACAGACCGTAAGCGGAAAACTTATTGACGAGAAGAACCAACCTTTATCATACGCCAATGTGGTGCTTTTATCCTTGCCGGATTCTGCATTTGTTAGCGGAACCATCAGTGGTGAGGACGGATCTTTCACACTTGAGGCAACATCGGAAAACCAGATAGTTAGAATATCCTCCATCGGATATAAGACTGTGTATAAACCAACTTCTCCTGCCAATATTGGTATTGTGCAGCTCGTGTCTGACGCACAGATGCTTGGTGAAGTAGTAGTAAAAGCTGATTTGCCCAAGATGCAGCTGAAAGGTGATGCAATGGTTACTACTGTGCAGGGAAGTATCCTTGAAAAGGCAGGGACAGGGGAGGATTTGTTGGACAAGCTTCCTGGAGTATCAGCCGATGATGGAGAAGTCCGTGTGTTCGGTGCCGGTGCTCCGGAGATTTATATCAACGGTCGTAAGGTACGGAACAATTCCGAACTGAGCCAGCTTTCTTCCGATAACATCAAAAGTGTGGAAGTGGTGAACAATCCCGGTTCGCGCTATGACGCGACAGTGAATGCCGTTATCCGAATCAAAACCAAGAAGCCGCAGGGAGAAGGTTTCGGTTTCGACAACCGTTTCTATACAGAGTATCGTTATGACTGGACGGTAAACGATGTATTTGATTTCAATTATCGTAAGGGAGACTTTGATTTGTCGGGTATGATTTCGGGTAATGACAGACGCAGCGAAAACAACAAACACATCGAACAGGAAACTTTTCTGGACCGCACATGGACACAGAAATCTTATTTGTATAACTGGAAACATATTCAGAACATAGCAGCAATGCTATCACTCAATTACCAGTTTAATGAAAACCATTCATTGGGTATGCGTTATAATTATGACCGTACTCCTAAATTTCACGATGATATTGATATGCAGACGGATGTAGCTCAGAACAATATCCCTTATGAGAAAAGCAACAGTGGGGGATGGCAGAATCATGTAAGTTCAGGCCATACGTTGAATACTTATTATAACGGACAGGTGGGAGACTGGCATATTGACTTTAATGCAGACGGGATTTGGCAGAAGAACAGAATACCGCAGGAAATGCTGGAAGAAATTATTTCGGCAGACGGTGAACGGAAAGAACAGACTGTTACCAGTGAGAGCAATGATAAAAATACACTGTATGCGGCAAAACTTGTGGCGGAACATCCGTTATGGAAAGGAAATTTCTCGTTAGGCAGTGAATATACTTATACCAATCGTCTGAACAGTTATAGGAATGTTGAGGGAATTCTGGATGATGACGAAAGTCGCATCCGCGAAAACAGTTTTGCTATTTTTGCAGAATACGGTTTCCGTATCAGCCGGTTACAGGTAAGGGCAGGAGTACGATATGAGCATCTGGCATCGGATTACTACGAGGAAGGAAAGCGAATAGACGAACAGAGCCGCACATACGATAATGTGTTCCCTTCCGTTTCTCTTTCGCTGCCTGTAGGCAAGGCCCAGTTGCAGCTGAGTTATACCGGAAGCATTTACCGTCCTCCTTACTGGATGCTCCGAAGTAGTACTACGTATGTAAACCGTTATACTTACGAAGGCGGAAATCCGTTTTTGCGACCTTCGGTTATAAACAGGCTTTCGTTTAATCTTTCGTACAAATGGTTGTATTTCAATACGCGTTATATTCATGGCCGTGACGCAATCATTCAATTCAATCAGGCTTATTCGGAAGATGATCCGACTGTTTCCTTGTTCAGTTATTACAACAGGTATGCGTCGGATAAACTTTATTCCAGTTTGACACTTGCTCCAACCATAGGTATCTGGTCTCCTCAGCTTACGCTTATGTTACTTCAGCAGTGGTACAAAGTAGATGTACCCGGTGGCGTGGAAAATTTTAATAATCCTATTGGGTCGTTTACGTTCCGTAATCACTTCAGTTTGCCGCTCGGATTTGGACTGGATATAGATTTGGGAGCAGATACTCCGGGAGATAATGAAAATGCGTATGTAGCTGAAAGTTGCTGGTATGCTAATGTTGGTTTATACAAAAGTTTCTTTAATGAACGCCTGAGTATCAGGCTTCAGGCTGATGACTTGTTCAATTCCAGCACTGCCAAAACTGTTTTGTATAGCGGAAACAGGGTTATGACGATAAATCAGGAAGTTCGCCGCAGTGTAGGTTTGACCCTACGTTATAAGTTCAATGCAGCAAAGAGTAAGTACAAAGGAACCGGAGCAGGGGATAGCCAGAAGAGCCGTTTGTAAAACATTTAAGACTATAAAAATGAAAAGAATTAGAACATTGTTCATATCTGTATGTGCTATTGTTTCAGTTGGAGTATCAGCACAGACCGTAAGCGGAAAATTGATTGACGAGAACAGCCAGCCGTTGCCTTACGCCAATGTGGTGCTACTCTCGCTACCGGATTCGGCGTTTGTGAACGGAACCATCAGCGGTGAGGATGGTTCTTTCCCACTAGAGGCAACATCGGAAAACCAGATAGTTAAAATATCATCTATCGGATATAAGACTGTGTGTAAGCCGGTATCTCCGGCAAATCTCGGTATCGTGCAGCTCGTATCGGATGCACAGATGCTCAGTGAAGTGGTGGTAAAAGGTAATCTTCCTGTGACACGTATCAAGGGAGATGCTATGGTAACTGGAGTGGCCGGTACTGCTTTGGAAAAAGCCGGAACTGCGGAACAGATGCTCGACAAGATTCCTAATGTTACCTCGAAGGATGGCGAAATCAATGTTTTCGGTCGTGGTACTCCTGAGATTTATGTCAATGGCCGGAAACTGCTTGACAACTCTGAATTGGACAGACTTTCGGCAGAGAATATAAAATCCGTGGAAGTGGTCAATAATCCGGGAGCAAGATACGGTGCGGAAGTAACTTCCGTAATACGTATCATTACCAAGAAAGCGGAAGGCGAAGGATTCGGCTTTGATAACCGTGCCATGTTCCAGTACAATAGAGACTGGAGCGCATTGGAACAGCTGAACTTCAATTACCGAAAGGATGGTTGGAATTTGTCCGGTATGCTGTATGGATAAAGAATGTACGGTTGGATAAGAAAAGAAGTTGTACAGGATACTTATTTGCAGGAACACTGGCAACAGAAATCCACAACATTCAATGACTGGACTTCCAAAAACTTTAACGCCCGGTTAGCCGTAAACTATACCATTAATGAGAATTCGGCTTTAGGAATACGCTACGATTATCACAAGACTCCTTATTCAAATGCCTTGATGGAAACCAATACGGATGTGTATCGTGACGGTGCTTTGTCGGAAAAGACATACAGCCCAAATATCATAGACAATGGTTCCGAATATCATCAGGTGAATGCCTATTATAACGGCAGAGTCAAGGACTGGAGCATAGACTTGAACCTGGACGGATATTGGGATAAGAGCGATAAGGCAAGCTATCTTGATGAAAAGACAGAACTGGCTGACGGAAGCGATAACAATCGTTATGTATCTATCTTCAACGACATTGACAACACGCTTTATGCTGCAAGGCTGATTCTTTCCAGACCGTTGTGGGGCGGTGAATTGTCGTTTGGTGGTGAATATACTTATACCAACCGAAGGAACATCAACCTGAATCCGGAAGGAATTGTTTCGGACGATGACAGTCGGATTCGCGAGAATATGGGTGCGGCTTTTGTGGAATACAGCCGGAAGTTTGGCAGCGTACAGGCTTTGGCTGGATTGAGATACGAGTATAATGCTTCCGATTATTTTGAGAAAGATATCCGTGTGGATGAGCAAAGCAAGAACTTCAGTAATCTGTTTCCTACGCTTTCCATTGCATTTCCCGTCAATCGTGTGAATTTTCAGCTGGCATACCGCACCGATATAGCCAGACCGTCTTATTGGGATTTGAGAAGCAGCGTTCTGCTGATAAACAAATATACCTATGAAACCGGAAATCCGCTACTTGCCCCTAAGTTTACGCATAACTTTACATTGGGAGCTACATACAGATGGTTACAGCTGTCTGTCGGATATAACCGTGTAAAGAACGATATTCTCAACGTAACCAGTCTGTATGACGAGAATGATCCTACAATCATGCTGATGTCGCTTGCCAATGCGGAAGCATACGACAAGATTTTAGCCGGTGTGACGCTTTCTCCTACTATCGGTATCTGGAAACCGCAATGGCGATTCCAGTTGAATAAGCAGTGGTATGACATACAGACTCCGCAAGGCAACCTCAGTCTGGACAACCCGATGGGTACGATTATCTGGAACAACAACCTGAGTCTGCCTTTGGGTTTCATGCTGGATGCAGATTTCATGTACACAAGTAAGGGAGACATGAAGAACGGCAGATTCCTTAAACCTTCCTGGAGAATGGATATGGCATTGCAGAAGAGTCTTCTCAATGACAAGCTGAATATCCGTTTGGACGCAACAAACCTGTTCAACAGCTATAAGCGTGATTTTATGATGTATGTAAGCAATATGCAGACCATGCACATGACAGAAGAACCTAATAACTGTACAATACGTCTAACTGTCCGCTATAAGTTTAATACAACCAAAAGTAAGTACAAAGGAACAGGAGCAGGGGAGAGCCAGAAGAATCGTATGTAAGAGTAAAAAATGTAAGTACCACAGATATATTGTTATAATTAGCAGAATATTAGACTCTTTTTTACAAAAAAAATGGAGGATAGAATCCGTATTAGATTATAAACACTATATTTGCGATATTAGCTGTTTTGAATGATAATCCAGTACAAAAAATTGAGTTAATGAAAGTATTATGAAAACAAAAAATCTATTTGGAATAATGATATTGTTCCTGTTAACATTTACCATTATTAGCTGTAATAAAGAGGAAGAGGGCTTTTCTAAAGAAGAAATACAACAGATGCTATTCGACATGAAAGGAACCTATCATGGCACTGTACAAGTAGACTATTATCAAGGTTCAAGTATAACAGAACTTCAGAATGCAATAGCTGTTTCACGCGATTCACTCAAATTCAATATGTCATTATTACCATATGTAGAACTGATTTCAGATGAAGGCCTGACGGAGCGCCTGCGTGAAATTGGAGAGGTGGAAGTTGTTGCTGGTTATGATTTTCATCAGAGTGACGGTTGGAATATAAATTTTGGATTGCGACCTAAGGATGTCGACGTATTAGGCGGTTATGGAGCACCTCCTTCTATTCGGATTGTTTTTGCTCAGACTTTTGGTGGGGACGCTGAAGTAGGACATAATTTCATAATGTTTAATATCTCTCCTCTGGAATTATGGGTTGATGGAAAGAAATATGAAGATTTTCCACGTTTAGTTTACCACTTTAGAGGTAATTATGAATAGTAAAAAGTAATGTAAATACAGAATTATAAATTTCAAATACAATGAATCCAATATTATACATAAATTGGGATATAGATCCTGTTATATTTAGTCTTGGTCCGGTTAAGATTCAATATTATGGTTTGATTTTTGTTACTGGACTTGTCTTATGTTATTACATAATTGGCCATATATACAAGAAGGAGAAGATTTATACTCCTGATGCAATGGAGAAACTTTTTATATATGCTGTTATTGGTATTTTCGGAGGTGCAAGACTTGGTCACTGTCTATTTTATGACTTTGAATATTTTTCTTCTCATATAATTGAAATATTTATACCATTTAGAGAAAATGCTAATGGAGTTTACGAGTTTATAGGATACAAAGGATTGGCAAGCCACGGAGGTGCAATAGGTTTGTTCATTGCCATGTTATTATACTCACGGAAGATTCATATTCCATTCCCGAAGATAATAGACATCATAGCTATCTTGGCTCCATTAGGGGGAGCTTTTATAAGAATCTCAAATTTAATGAACTCTGAAATTATTGGACGTCCGACAGATTTGCCATGGGCTTTTATATTCAGATACGTTGACGATTTACCAAGACATCCTTCACAGCTTTATGAGTCAATAAGCTATTTTATTATTTTCCTGATAGCTTATTCTCTATACAAATATAAAAGACAGTTGTTTAAAGTCGGAAGTTATTTCTATTTTGGCTTTAGTATTTTTGCCATTTTTCTCATGAGATTTCTTTTAGAATACACAAAGGAAAATCAAAAAGGTTTCGAAGATTCGATGTTTTTCAATATGGGACAAGTTTTGAGTATCCCTTTTATTGTATTAGGTCTATACCTAATTTTGCGTAGTTATATACAGTCATCCAAAAGATAACTATAACAAATAAGATAACCGATAAACAGTGCAGAAAATAAGAGTTATTGCAAAACTATAAACTACTATAATCAAAGTAACATGAAAACAAAGAATTTATTTGGAATACTGATGCTGTTCCTGTTTACATTTGCCTCTATCAGTTGTGATAAAGATGATATGACAGACAAAGTAGAAACAATAAAAATGTATGTGTCTGCGGAAACTGATACTTATATTCCTTGGGGAAGCGATACTCCAGTAGAATGTATGCTTATAGAAGAAGGAAATTCAAGCTATTCAAAACTTCCCTTAAATGGCATAGAAGGATTTGTATATAAGAAAGGTTTTGAATACACTCTTAAGGTTGAAAAAACGACTTTAGCAAATCCACCTGCTGATGATAGCGATGTCAGATACAAACTGATAGAGATTATAACAGAACAAGAAAAATAAAGATAATGAATATAAATAAAAGCGGCTAAGATTGAGCTTAGTCGCTTATATTTTATCTATCTCATATTCGGAAATTCTAATGTATGCCATCAGGACAAGATTACCACATACTAACACCATGAACATTCTTTCTCTCTTTGGCTGAAGTACTTTTTCCTATAACTTCTTCCCCAGCACTGTATCATCCGCACTATCCATCTGCAGGTATCGACCTACGATCTTCAAGAACTTGTTAGTAGTGTGTAGACTGGGTAGCTGTTACGCAAAATCATTTTACTTGGCTAATTTACTGCCCAGTCGCTAATCGTGCCGGTTTCAGAAGAGAATGATGCTCCGATCTTATAAACTTTGCGGCTATTGGCTGCATATTCACGCGCATATCCTTTTTCCTCTATCTGCTGAAGCGCCTCTTGGGCCGTACCGTCCAGTTTGAACTCAAAGATATATACATAGTCCGATGTTTCCACTATGCAGTCCACACGTCCCTGGCTATGTACCTTTTCGGCATAGACAGTATAAACACTCACCAGACGCATAATGAGGTAGAAGGTGTTATTCAGTTGGTTGCAGATATGACGAAGCCACCATTGTAAGGAATCCGCCTTTTACCTCATTGTTCGGGAAATCAAGAAGGAAGGTATTGAAATCTCTGTCGTATGCCTTTATTGTAAGATATCCGCTTTGATATATCATAGGCAAAGGGCGTTCCACGTCTGCCTTGTAGTCAATAAATTCCGCCGGAGTGTAATACTTTACAGTAAATTCGTTCATCCTCTCATGCGAATGGTTAAGCAGACGAATAAGATATGTGGGAGTTCCTGTGCTGAACCAATAGTCTTTGATACGTTTGGCGTCAAGAGCATTCAACAAGCTGAAAGGATTATAAATGTCTGTCAGTTTATCGCTGAAGTGATACCCATCGTACTGTTTCTTCAACAGTTTATACATTTCTTCCGGTGTACACTGATACTCAACGGCCATTTGCAATACAGGTTCAGTAAAATATTTTACGATTTCCTCCTGAGTAATACCGCACAGAGCTTCATAACGTACATCCATACTTATATCTTTAGCTTGATTGAAACCGCTGAATATACTTTCTTGGGAATATTTTGTAACCCCTGTCAACAAAACGAATTGCAAATGCTTGTCCGCTCCCTTAAACACGGAATAAAAAGCTTTCAGAATGTTTCGGTGTTTGTCCTCCAGATTTGTATCCACATCCAGTACATCAAGCATAGGTTTGTCGTATTCATCTACAAGTACCACAGCGCGTCGGCCTGTCTGAAGATGAGCGGCCTCGAGAACCTTTATAAAGCGGTCTCCAAGACCCAATTCATTTTCACGTACAGGCAGATTGTACTTCTGTTCCCATTCAGTAAGATAAAAATTAAGTTTTTTCTCCAGTTCTCCTGAGTTTGTGAAATTAGTCGCATTGAAATCCACATGGAAAACGGGATACTCGTTCCATTCCGTCTCCATCTTTTCTATGGCAAGACCACGAAACAGTTCCTTACGTCCTGAATAATAGTTTTCCAGAGTAGAAACAAGTAGGCTCTTTCCGAACCGTCTTGGTCGACTGAGAAAATAAATGCTTCCATTATGTGTAAGGTCATAAATAATGTCAGTTTTATCGACATATATATAACCTTCTTGAATAATGCGTTCAAAACTTTGGATACCAATTGGAAATTTCATAACCTGATTCTTTTTGTACTTTAGGCAAAGGTAAATAAAAAATCAGACTTTCACGTCATTAATTAATAGGTCTTTTCCCAATTTTAATACTCAATATAATCAAGTATCCCCTGAATATAGGCTATAGTCACTCCATAATTGGTCATAGGGATGTTCTGTTCCTTGGCTTTTGCCACACGGTTCATCATGAATTTCCTGTTGAACATACATGCTCCGCAATGGATAATCAGGTCGTAGCCATCAAGATTTTCCGGAAAGTCGTGTCCTGATACAATATCTATATGTATGTCATTGCCAAACCTTTTTCGAAGCATGGCTGGGATTTTCTCGCGACCAATATCCTCGGTGAGTGGGGCATGGGTGCATGCTTCTGCTATAAGGACTTTGGAATTGTTGTTCAGTTTGCCTATCGTACGTGCACCTTCCACAAAAAAGTCTATATCGCCCTTGTGCTTGGCAAAGAGTACTGAGAACGATGTCAGTATGCTTTCCTTTGGCTTCAGTTCGAAAACGGTCTTGAATACCTGTGAGTCTGTGATGATAAGTTTCGGTGGATTTACCATCGCTTTGAGCATTGCTTCCAGCTTGTCTGTAGTGCAGCTCATTACAAGGCATTTCTTGTCAAGAAGTTCACGCAGGGTTTGAACTTGTGGGAGAATTAATCTGCCTTTCGGAGCCTGAATGTCCTGTGGCATGACCAACAGTACGGTATCGTTTTCGCCGGCAAGATTTCCTATTATACTATTGTCGGAA
The DNA here is from genome assembly GCF_024733815.1 of Bacteroides sp. ET336. Classification (NCBI taxonomy): domain Bacteria; kingdom Pseudomonadati; phylum Bacteroidota; class Bacteroidia; order Bacteroidales; family Bacteroidaceae; genus Bacteroides; species Bacteroides sp. ET336. The sequence goes on along the minus strand of NZ_JANRHK010000008.1, from coordinate 61,750 downwards.
GAGTTGTCTGGCTGGTTTTCTATCAGCGCTTTTCTTATCTCGTCGATGCCTTCCTTTGTCAGCGTACTTGCTATTACAGGTTTGGTACCACATTTCTTTTCTATGGCAAGAGCTGTTTCTGTCTTGTTGTCCAGATTGTCTGCCTTGTTGAGTACCCATATCACCGGTGTATTCTTTGCAGTGAACACTTTCTGCCATCGAAGTTCTTCTTCGATATTATCGTCTGTGCAGACCATAATAGCTATGTCAGTGCGTTCCGTAGCCTTTAATGTCTGCTTTACTCTCAGATTTCCAAGCTCTCCTTCATCATCAAATCCGGCTGTGTCTATAAATACACACGGACCTATGCCGTGTATTTCCATCGATTTATATACAGGGTCGGTGGTAGTTCCGGCTACGTCCGAAACTACTGAAACTTCCTGGCCTGTGATGGCATTTATCAACGACGATTTTCCACTGTTTCTTTTACCGAAAAGTGCTATATGTGTGCGGTTTGATCTTGGAGTATCTTGCAATGACATATTATTATGGTTATTTAAACTTGAGTTATATTATCAGAATCTGAAGTCGCGCTTTCCTTCGCCAATGTATTTCAGATTCTCTATTGCGCGTCTCTTTATTGCAGGATTTGGAATTCTTTCCATCTGCTCACGTATCATCTTCGTACCGAGGGCTTTTGTCTCAGGAGAGGCGTAATCTTCCAAATATTCCTGTAGAGTCATAAGCGCGTTTGGCGAGCAGCAGTTGGCTATCTGTCCTGTTTTTACCAATGACATGAAGCGGTCGCCTGTACGTCCTTCGCGATAGCAAGCAGTGCAGAAGCTTGGAATATATCCGAGTTTCAGCAACCATGACACTATTTCGTCCAGTGTACGGTTGTCGCTGATATCGAACTGTGAGGAGTTTTCTTCTGGTGTCTCTTCTACGGCATATCCGCCTACGCTTGTACGCGAACCTCCGCTTATCTGTGAGATACCGAGTTCAAGAACCTTCTCGCGCGATTTCTGCGATTCGCGTGTAGAGATAATCATTCCCGTGTATGGCACAGCTATACGGATGATGGCTACAATCTTCTGGAATATCTCGTCGGAGATGGCATTTTCGAAGTCTGCTGCATTTATGTCGTCGGCAGAGCAGATTCGCGGTACGCTGATAGTGTGAGGACCTACTCCGTAAGTGGCTTCCAGATGTTCCGCGTGCATCAGCAGTCCGGTGAAATCGTACTTATAGGTATTCAGGCCGAACAGAACACCGAGTCCTACATCGTCTATTCCACCTTCCATCGCTCTGTCCATTGCCTCTGTGTGATAAGCATAATTGCTTTTAGGGCCACGCGGATGAAGTTTCTCATAATTCTCCTTATGATATGTTTCCTGGAAAAGAATGTATGTACCTATTCCTGCCTCGTGAAGCTTTCTGTAGTTCTCTACAGTTGTGGCTGCAATATTCACGTTCACGCGGCGTATTGCTCCGTTCTTATGCTTTATTCCGTATATTGTCTTGATGGATTCGAGGATATATTCTATCGGATTGTGTAGCGGGTCTTCGCCGGCTTCAAGTGCCAGACGCTTGTGTCCCATGTCCTGAAGTGCTATGACTTCGCGTTCTATATCTTCCTGACTGAGCTTCTTGCGGGCTATAGTCTTGTTTTTGATATGGTAAGGGCAATACACACAGCTGTTTACGCAATAGTTTGAAAGATACAGCGGGGCGAACATCACTATTCTGTTGCCGTAGAATTTCTGCTTGATTTCCTTTGCCAGACTGAATATCTCCTCCAGCAGTTCCGGGTCATTACATTCAAGCAGAAGTGCAGCTTCACGGTGACTGATACCTTTGCAAGCTCTTGCTTTTTCTATAATGGATGATATGAGTTCTCTGTTTCCGGCATTCTCTTCCGCATATTTCAGTGTGTCAAGAATTTCATCATGGCTGATAAATTCTTCAGCCTTCTTTGAATCGGCTCTGTACATATTTGTAGGTTTATATATTATTTATTCAACATAATCTCCTCGACCGTAGTCAATAGTATAACCAATGGCACTAAGCTTTTGTTCAAGAAAAGCCAGACCTTCTGCTGCTTCGGCACCCATTGATGCCTTATTGTTGTACAGCGAATACTTGCTTCTTTCCTGTGGAGGAGAGAGATTGGGCATCACTACATTTGCACCTGCCAGTATTCCTCTTTCGCGTCCGTCGGGGGCAAGTGAGGCCAATGCCGTGGTTGACGGTATGAGCGCGTGAGGATGCATAAGTCTGAAAATTGACAATAGGAGTAGGGTAGTGCGTATGCTGCCAGCGCTTTTATCAGCAAATGGAGTGTCACGGTGCGGTATGAAAGGACCTATTCCTATCATTTGTGGCTTGAATTCGCCGATGAACAGAATATCTTCAATGATATTGTCTGTGGTCTGTCCCGGACTGCCAACCATAATGCCTGTACCTGTCTGATAGCCTATCTCCTTCAGATTCTTAAGGCATTGCAGCCTGTTTTGCAGTGACATCGTTTCGGGATGCAACAATGAATAATGATGAGGATTGTGAGTTTCATGACGTAGCAGATATCTGTTGGCTCCGGCTTCATAGAACATCTTGTATGCTTCGTATGATTTTTCTCCCAAAGAAAGGGTTATGGCAGCGTCCGGATATTCCCGGCGTATGGACGATACAACGTCTGCTATTCTTTCGTCGGTCATATAGTTGTCTTCTCCACCCTGGAGTACAAAAGTACGGAAGCCCAGCCTGTAGCCTTCGTCGCAGCATTGCAGTATAGTTTCCTTGTCTAGTCTGTATCTTTCCACATTCCTGTTGCTACGGCGTATTCCGCAGTAAAGGCAGTCGTTGTGACAGCAGTTTCCAACCTCTATAAGTCCGCGCACGAAAATCCTGTTGCCGAACACTTTCTGTGTTTCGGAGCGTGCAATGCTGTTTATCAGTTCAAGACTGTCGTCATCACACTCATCCAATAATATACGAAATTCATCGGAAGAAAGTGTTTTCTCCCGATGAAGTCGCTCTATAAGTTTTCTCATATATATGTGATATGAAAAATCTTTATTTATTCTTCTTCCTTGTAGTTCTCGTATTTCAGAGGACGTTTCAGCAAATCCTGATTAAGCTGTCTTTTGCCTGAAAGAGGATCGTTGAATGAACTTGGACCAGTGATACATCCTTCAGGGCAGGCCATCATTTCGATGAACTGTGCGTCAACTTTACCAGTCTTGGCGTATGCTCTGAGAACACCGATATTCTTCTTGTTGAAATCCGAAATCTGCATAATCTTAATGCCGTTTGCCTTTTCACCCAGGTAAGCTTTTACTGCTCCTGCTACACCTCCGGCCTGTGCAAATCCGTGAGCCTCGCATACAGATTCTTTTGCTACCTTGTATGGAGAAACTTCCTTCAGGTCGATTCCCATACCTTTGATAACTGAGCTTATTTCCTCGAAAGTCATCACATAATCTACGCATTCATCGCGCTGTGCTTCTTTTCTCTTGGCGATACATGGGCCTATGAATACCACTTTAGCATCAGGATATTTCTTCTTTGCGATGCGTGATGCGTAGTACATTGGTGAACCTGTAGTAGAAACGTATGGTTTCATTGCAGGTATGTGCTTGTTTACAAGTTCTATATATGAAGGACAGCATGAAGTAGTCATAAACGTCTGTCCTTCAGCAATCTTTTCAAGAAGTTCGTGGGCTTCATTGCTTGTGGTCTGCATAGCTCCTTCAGCTACTTCGATAACATCGGCAAAACCAATCTGCTTTAATGCTCCATATACTTCATCTATTTTAGCATCAAACTGTCCGAGTATTGATGGGGCAGGGATGGCAATCACCTGTTTTCCTGCACGTATCTCTTCAAGAACATCGAACACCTGTGAAATCTCGAATATGGCACCGAAAGGACATGCGTTAAGACATTTTCCACAATAGATACATTTGCTTTCGTCGATATGCTCTATGTTGTGTTCGTCCTTGCTGATAGCCTTTACAGGACATGCTTCCTCGCATGGTACAGGAATATATACGATAGCATGATAAGGACAGCTCTTATGACAGATACCGCAGCTTATACAAGTGTCGTGGTCAATACGTGCCTGACCTGTTTTCTTGTCGAAATGTACAGCACCTTTAGGGCAGTTCATGTAGCAGCTTCTTGCCACACAACCTCTACACAGGTTACTTACTTCATAGTTTACCTGAACGCATGATGAACAAGCCTCGTCTATCACGCAAAGAATGTTTTCCTTGATTTTTCCGTGTCTTTCAAGTGCCTTGCGTGCATATTCAGACAGCGGTGTAAGTTCGTCTGTCTCGTCGGACATATCCCATCCCAACAAAGGGAGTGACTTGTATTTTGTCACCGCACGTTCCTTGTGGATACAGCAGCGTCCTACAGGTTGCGAACGTCTTGGACTGAATTCCAACGGAACACGGTCGATTTTTTCAATTAACTGTTTCTCCTTCCACAAAGCTACCAGATTTTCAAGCAGTTTGTGTCTCACAATCATTACGTTGTTGGTAAATGCCATAAGTAAAAAAGTAGTGTGATGTTAGTTAAAAATATAGTTTATTATTCATTATCCTCTTCTGCGCTGCGCAGAATAAGAGTTGTAGCGCCTAAAGTGAAAATGCTTCCTTCTTCTATTATAACTCTGTCTTTAGGCCCCAGGATTTCATTTTTATGAAATGTTCCTGTTATACTGTCGTTATCCCTTAATGTATATATTAATTTTCCTTGCTTGTTTCTTTTTACATTGATTATGCAATGTCTGCGATCCATGCTCGGGTCGTTTGTCTCTATGGCTATGTCAACAACTGTTCCTTTGCATCTGCGTCCTATCACGTTATCGCCTTCATGCAGAGGTAATACCTGCTTGTAGGCGAAAGTGTTTTCTATAACCACTACATTGCCAAAATCCTTTGTTCCTTCCTTTTCGTCTATGATTTCTTCGCGACGTGTTGCTGCATTAAGTTTGGTACGTCCCAAACGTATGCTGAACTGTTTCTTACACTCGGGGCAGATGAAAACCAATGACTGTCCTTCTTCATACTTGGTTTCATCAAACTGGATGTAATTGTCGCATTTAGGACATCTTACTCTTTTCATTCCTTAAAAATTAATCATTTGGATTTATTCAGTAACCACGCTGTCTTGAACTGTTCGTCTTTTCTCAGTTCATTTATCTTTTCGTATGCTTTTGACTTGTCAGTATAGCTGTATAATGCTATACGGTAACGGTTGTCCGATGTCAGGATAGTGGCTTCTTCGTATCCCTGTTTCTTGAACTTGGCAAGCTCTTTTTCCGCATCCTGCATGGTTGGCAGACTCGCTACGATAATGAACATACCCTTATTCTGTGAAGATTTGCTTTTCTGTACTTCTTTTGTACTTTTTGTTTCCGCCTTGACTGACTCAGCCTTGATCACCTCTTTCTTTGCGACAGCAGGTAATACCTTTACTTCTTTAGAAGCTTTAGGCTCGGCTTTTTCCACCTTTACACTTTTAACAGCAACAGGACGTAATGTGTTCACATTATTTCGTCTGTTTGTCGCATTATTCTGCTTGATATCCTTTGTTTCAAGCGATGTCGTTGCCATTGACTTGCTTCTGATGGCATCAAGCATGGTTTCTGCTCCTAAAGATGCATAGCTTGAATTATCGAGATAAGTGTTCTCTACCGGAACAGAGAGTACAAAGAATAATATAACAGCAGCGGCAATTCCTACAGCATGCTCTGCCATACGCTTAATGATATGACGTTGTTTTGCCTTTTCTTTCCTGTCTTCTTCGCAAGAAGATACTGTTTCTATCATTATACGCGGTTCTACGGTGGTTTCCTTGACCGGTTTCAACTCAGAAAGAGGAGAAATTGAGAAACTGCCCAAACCATACAGACTCGGACTGAAGAAAGCATTCTGATATGGTTCAAAACCATATACTCCTGCCATGGTATAATATAGTGTTCCTATATTTTCAAGTTCTGCCTGTCCGTTTTTATATAATGAATCTTTTATTTGAGATACTACACTCTCAATTTTCCTGCTTGCATCAGGAAAGTCAGTGTCGTAGGCTTGCATGTATGACTGTGCCAATAAACCGTCGTTTATTATAAGCTGCGGATTGAATCCGATAGTCCTTACCGGCGGGCAAAATACATTTGCAGAATCCTTGAACTCTGCAGCTTTATTGTGTGCAATGAAACCTCCCAGACCGGGAACTATTACACAGTCATTTTCCAGTAAAAGTACTTCTATATGTCTTGCTAGCTCTTTCATACCGCAAAATTATAATTTTTTTTAGAAGACCGTACACGTTTTGAGGATAAATTTGTGCTTAAAGCGGACTATTTTCTAAATAGTCAACTTTTAGGCCAAGAAATCAAAACCATGTTCAGACTACGTTCACTGAACGTTTCCTGAACGCCCGGTGAACGTGTCCTAAAAGGTTTTTCAGCTCTGAATTTTACTCATCAGCACTTCTGCCAGTTCTGTCTGTTCTGCATCCTGTGCAAGTTTAATTCCTTCTTTCATTGTTTCTATGCCTTCTTTTGTAGTGAAGAAAGCATTGAAACGGCGGAGAGTCTGAATTTGCGGAATAGCGAAGTTTCTTGGCTCAGGATTGTGCGGACATAATGCAGAGAGTTGTTCCGCATCAATCTTCTCGTCGAGCATATCTCTGAAAAGATTTTTGTATGGCAGACTGAACTTGTTAGCCAAAGGCTTGAAAGTGACATGATACAGATTCTTCAGAGTTGTACGTCCGTTCTTGTCATGATAATTTACCTGTATTGGCTGATATGTACAGATTGCCATCAGTAGAGAATCGGCAACAGCAGAAGCGGAATCCTCGTCTTCCATATTGCATATTATTTCCTCACCGTCGAAAGGACTGTCCAGGCCTTCCATTTTTGTTACCGCTGAATTTTCCAGATAAAGGATTTCGTCAGTGATAATTTCCTTTCCTTCTATTCCCCAATCAAACAGTCCTGTCCTGAGTTGGAAATGTCTGGACTGGTAGATATACTGGTTTCCTATTGTTGTTGTGACGCGGATATAATCGTATTTCTGTGTTAAAGAGACTATTTCCTTTTGCATCTTCTCTTTCATCGCTTCCTCGTCATCAGTTATATCGTCTGATTTCTTATCGATGGAAGTTTCAGCAGCCGGAAGTACTTCATTTTCTTCTTCATTAACAGGTGGTACTTCCTCTGGCGTTTGAACTGTAAGGCTGATATTTGCTATTTCACTTTCCAGGGTTTTCACTTTTTCGGAGAGGGTAGTGTTCTCTTCTTTCTCCTTATTATATAACTCTTTGAGTGATGCTATTTCCTTTTCACGGCTTTCTATTTCTTTGTTTAAGTTGTCTTTCTCTGCAATGTGAAGTTCATTTGCTGATTTTAGCTCATTGCTCAGAGTCTCTTTTTCCGCTTTGTGGCTTTCTTTGAGCGAATCCAATTCTTTGCTTAGCGTTTCAAGCTCTTTACTGAGATTTTCTTTTTCCTTGTTAAGAGCCTCTTTCTCCTTGCTGAGAACTTCCTTTTCTTTATTCAGAGTCTCATTTTCCTTTCCAAGTTCTTCATTCTTTTTGTCAAGGTTTTTCTTTTCATTGCCGAGAGCATTCTTTTCTTGCAACAGACTTTCCTTTTCATTACAAAGATTTTCTTTCTCTTTGATTAGTGCTTCTTTTTCTGTATTCAGTCCGGCAATAACCTTTTGCAGATTTTCAATTTCCCCGCTCATCTTTTCTGATTCAAAGGAAATTTTGCTTGTCTCTTCCTTATGCTTTTCGGAATTCTCTTTTGCGGATTTCTCCAGTTCCTCTTTTTCTTTGACTAAAGTCTCGTATTTTTCCTTGAGCGCTTTCAGCTCATCAGCCACCAACTCATATTCGCTGTTGTGATTTTCCTTTTCGGCTTGATGAAGTTCATGAAGCGATTCCAGCTCTTTGTTGAGGCTTTCTTTTTCAGAAAGATGACGTTCTTTGATTGATTTCAGTTCATTGCTGACTGCCTCATTCTCATTGCTGAGCGTCTCCTTTTCTTTGCTGATAGTCTCCAGTTCTTTAGCAAGATTTTCTTTTTCTGTGCCAAGAGTTTCCTTTTCCTTACAGAGTGTTTCCTTTTCTTTTTCGAGAATATCTTTCTCTGCATTCAGTCCTTCGATGACCTTCTGCAGATTTCCGATTTCCCCGGACATCTTCTCAGATTCCAGGGAAATCCTGTCTGTTTCTTCTTTAAACTTTTCAGAATTTTCCTTGATGGTATTTTCAAGATTCTCTTTCTCCATGACCAGGGCCCCGTACTTTTCCTTCAGCTCATTAAGCTCGTCAGATACCACCCCATATTCATTGCTGAGACTTTCTTTTTTCTTCTTGTACTTGTCGTTGAGGACGTTGTATTCCCTTGATGTACTTCTCAACAGTTCAGACAGTCTTTTGTTTTCAAGTTTAAGTCTGGTAAGTTCGGTACTTTGAGCCTCAATGTCAAGCCCATATAATGCTTTAAAGATTTTAAGTGCAAGTTTACCCATGTCATGTATGATTTATCAATCTCTGAATCGTTTTGTCAGTTCTCCAAATTCGTCAATTCTACGGTCTCTAAGGAACGGCCACCAGCGACGTACGTTCTCGCTGCGGTTCATGTCTATATCTACTATGATATTTTCTTCCTTCATATTGTCAGCCTGGGCGATTATCTCTCCCTGCGGACCTGCCACGAAGCTGTTTCCCCAGAACTGGATACCGTTGGTCTGGCCTGAAGGATCAGGCTCGTGTCCTACACGGTTTACTGCGATTACAGGCAGTCCGTTTGCCACAGCATGACCTCTCTGTACTGTAACCCATGCACCGAGCTGACGAAGTTTCTCTTCCTGTGTGTCAGTACTTTCCCAGCCTATGGCAGTAGGATAGATGAGCAGTTCTGCTCCCTTGAGCGCCATCATGCGGGCTCCTTCCGGATACCATTGGTCCCAGCATACCTGTACACCGAGTTTTCCTACTGAAGTCTGAATCGGTTCGAAACCTATATCTCCCGGAGTGAAATAGAATTTTTCGTAATAAGCAGGATCGTCCGGAATATGCATCTTGCGGTATTTACCTGCTATGCTTCCGTCTTTTTCGAACACTACGGCTGTGTTGTGATACAGACCTGCCGCACGGCGTTCGAACAGTGATGTTACAAGAACTATACCGTATGCCGCTGCTATTTCGCTATAAAATCCTGTTGAAGGGCCTGGTATAGGTTCTGCAAGGTCGAACAGTCTTGTGTCTTCTGTCTGGCAGAAGTAAAGTGAGTTGTGCAATTCCTGCAATACTACTAGTTGTGCTCCGGCTTTTGCCAGTGAAGCTATATTTCTGTGAAGTTTTTCCAAGTTATATTTGATATCTCCTGTGCATGACTGCTGGACGATACCTACTCTTATTATTCTGCTCATGTCTGTTAAATTATAATGTTGATGTTTTTATCCTTTGAATACTGATTCTGGGTATTGCATTGTAACGCAATGCAATGATCCGTGCTGTTTGATGAGGGCATTACAGTCTATGCCTACGATTTCTCTTCCCGGGAAAGCCTGTGACAGAACTCTTGCCGCTTCCTTGTCATTTTCAGGCTGGCTGTAAGTAGGGTAGAGTACGGCATCGTTCATTATTAGGAAGTTCGCATAAGTGGCTGGCAGTCTGTAGCCGTCCTCATCGTAGATAGCTTCCGGCATAGGCAGAGGAAGCAGTCTGTATGGTTTGCCGTCGAGGGTAGTGAATGACTCCAGCTGCTTTTCCATAGCTTGCAGGGCGCTGTAATGCTCGTCGTCGGGATTGCTGCATTTTACGTATGCTATTGTGTCGTCCGGACAAAGTCTTGCAAGGGTATCAACATGGCTGTCAGTGTCGTCGCCCGCCAGATAACCATAGTCCAGCCAAAGAATTTGCTGAAGACTGAAAGCATCTTTCAGATAGTCTTCTATCTCATGGCGCGACATTGTATCGTTTCTGTTTGGTGCCAGCAGGCAAAGCGATGTGGTGAGGAGCGTACCTTTTCCGTCGCTTTCAATGGAACCGCCTTCCAGAACGAAGTCACGCTTGTTTATATAGTCACCGTTCAGAATGTGCTTGCCGAAAAGCTTGCTGTTGATAAGGTTATCCTTGTCGGCAGCGAATTTCATACCCCATCCGTTGAAACAGAAATCAAGCAGTTGAGGGTCGCCATGCTTGTCTTTCAGTGTAATGAATGCGTGGTCTCTTGCCCAAGTGTCGTTAGTCTTGCACTGAAAGAACGTGATATTCTCTTTATATGGAAAATCTTTGAGTGCCTCCGGGAATTCCGGTGCAACAAGTAGGAGAGGTTGTCTTGATGCAATCTCTGTAGCGAGATTTACAAAACACTTTTCCACTTCTTCCAACATATAAGCCCAATCGGTATTGATGTGTGGCCATGTCAGCTGTATATAACTCTGTTTGTCCCATTCTGACGGGAGCGAAAGATTATTGTTCATTATTCTTATATTGTTTTTATGTGTATTCATTTCTTGTTCTCCGACATTTTCTTCTTTCTGTACAATCGGAAATTGCTTACCCAGTCAATAAGCTCGTCCCAACGGGTGAAATCCTTTTTATAGATAAGTCCTATACCCTGCGTGGTGAGCGTTGATTTAGTGAAGTATCTGTCGTTCGTCTGGTTATATCCTCTCAATCGGAAGTCGCCGTTTTTGGTCAATAGCCAGATCGCTTCGAAATCGCCTACAAAGTTAGTATTTCTCAGCGTATTTTCCTTATATCCGAAGTTTCCGTTTATAATAAGTCTGTTGTTCAGAAGTCTTCCGCTCAGTATGGCTTCAGCCTCAACGTCTGTCCAACCATTCTGACCTGTAGTAAGGTTTGTTCCAAGGTTCCAGTTCTGGCTGTCGATAACCTGCGAGAGCATATTGTTAAGCTGTCCTGACAATGTGCTGAATGCCAGCGAACTTGTAGCATCGGACTGTCCGCTCTGTGCGGCATAATCGTATGTATAGAATTTGCCAACTCCAAGCAGATAGATAATCTGTGTTGTCATCTGTTCCGGTGTGCTGGTCAGACTCTTCACTACTTGTCTGTCCTCTTCGTTTACTGTAGGCAACTCTATGTCGAAACTTAAATTTGGCGATGTCAACAGTCCCGAAAGGTTTACTATACAGTTCACCCTGATATTGCCCCTGGTGGATGTTGCGTCCGCAATAAGGTCGTTCAGTGATGCTGAAGGGACAGTATAAACGGCCTGTACGTTCAGGTTCGCTGCCTTAGGGTCTCCATTGAAAGAAACGCTGCCTCCCTGTCTGAGGACAAAATCTTTCCTTATGATGTTCTGCATACTCAGCTTGTAGATACCTTCCGATATGTTGTAATTGCCGAATATCTGGAAATTGCCTTTGTTGAAGAAGTTTATTCTCAAACTTCCTGTACCCTTTGCAGAGATGTAATCACCTGAAGCCGGATCCATTATAATTTTCATGTCGGCCTGTGCAGACGGTTCTATCTGTAGGTTTATTCTTATGTCTTGTGGAACTGCATTATCTTCATCAGTGTTTTGTTCGTTCAAATAATGATACAGTTCGGTATGTATTTCTTCCTGTCTTCGCTTTGGTGTCCTATTCACGAAAGTAATGAACTGCTTGCTTATGGCTTCAGTGGCCGTTCCTAGTACATAGACAAAAGAAGTCTTGTCTTCAGCCCTTACATTTCCGTCAACCACAAGTCCAGTATTCTCATTTCCTCTAATAGTAGTTCTTCCCGAAGCATAGATATTTCCGTAGAAAGGAAATTCCGGAGTTTCACCGTCTGAGCTGAAAACCATCATGTTATTTGTGTCGAACAGGAACATATAACTGAGGTGTTTGAGCTTTTGATGTCTTAAATATCCGTTTGCTACACCTGAATTGCCTTCGCTGTCGGTCAGTTTTATATCCTTGAACAGGAATTCACCTGAGTTTATTATTACCGAATCGGCTTTGGCTTCGAATCTGCTGTTCAGTACATTTACTTTCATTCCAATTTCAGCCTTGGCTCTGCCTTCCAGGTCAAGTCCCTTGAACGGACCGAACAGTCGTACATTGCCGTACGCCTTTCCATGTATGTCGCTGAAAATATCTTTTATAAAATGCTGAAGGAAAGCCAAGTCTGTACCTCCGGCATTGATGTCCAGGTCAAGTCCTTTCTCCTTTGGCGATATATAGCCTTTTACTCCGGTAAATACTCCGTCCGATTTACGTATATCCGCATCGAGCAGTATTCTGCCTTTGTCGTTATCAAAACCGCCTTTTATATCGGCCTCGCCCAATAACGCCTCGTTCAGTGAGAAATTACCTACTTTGAGGTTAGCGTCAAGCAAAGGTTTCTTCAGCACATTTGAGACAAATACTTTACCGCTTGCGTTTCCTTCGAATTTTACCGCATGGAATTGTATCATGTCCATTATGTACAGCATGTTTACGTTCTGAAGATCAACAATACAGGAATCCGCTTCGGTTGTACCCAGACGTCCGTTGATTTTTACATACTGTTTGCCATGTTCGAAAAGGAAGTTTGAGATGTCTATACTGTCCTTGTCGATACTTATGTTCGACTTGTGTATGTTCCATATAGTGTCGTTAAGCACAATCTGGCTTGGTTTCAATTCAATGTCCGTATGCAGTTTGCCGTTATTGGCATTCTTCGAGAATATTGTATATGCAGAAACCTTTCCGCTATATGTAACGTTGGTGTTGTTCCCCCAAAATACGTTTGTGGCAAGCGTATCGTTATATGCTATAGCTTTCAGACTTAAATTCACCATAGCACCTTTGTTCATCAGCAAGTTGGATCTTACATGGCAATGCAGATCTTTCTGAGGGTTTTCGAACAGTAATGTGGTCGATTCGTATTTCTTGTTGTTGTATATGATTTCCGGAATGTTGGCATTTATATAAACCTTTGTCTTGCTGTCGTCTATATATCCGTTGATAGTGGCCGGCATACTCATGTCGATTGGCAACTTCATGACTTTATGCAGAAAGTCTGAGTTGTCAATATTAAACTTGAGTGTAAAGTTATTGTCAGTTTTTTGTTTGATAATCTTGTTGTCTTCCTGGAAGAATGACGGAATATATCTGTGGGCCACCTTTACAACACTCGAGGTAATGGTCTTGTATGAATAATTACCATTAATCTCACCGTTCATGAAATCAGACTCTATCCTGACAGTTTTGCCATTCTCGTTTTTATTGGCCATAAGTCTGAAATATGGCAGAAAGTAATTGTTTTCCGTATCTTCCGAAGCACACATCAAACTGTCGATACTGATATTTCCTTCTATATCGTCAAGAGATTTACCATTAAAATCCGCCAAAAGATTTAAGGAATATGTGGTGTTGACATATTTTTTGCTAAGTTTAAGCTTGTCAGGTCTGAAATCCCTTAATCCTGCCGTAAGTTTAAATACAGGAGTTTCTTCAGCCGTGGAAAATTTACCGTCGATGTTTAATTTAATGTTTTCATCGTTTATGGCAATATGTCCGTCGAAACCGCCAGGAGTATATCTACCGTTCAGTATGATATTATGATAAGTATATCCTTTCACATCCAGGTATTTTATTTCCCCTTTTACATGTGATTCCGGCTTGTTATCCATATACGTAAGTCCATTCAAAGTCAAATCGAATGCAGCATTACCCAGCAGATTGTCTTTTTCTACAAGTTTACCCAAATTCAGTTCTTGTGAATATACTTTACCGGAATATGACCTTCTTTTATTGACCGAGTCTCTGTTCATGAAGAACTGCGATTGTATATTGCCCAGTGGGGTGTATATGGTAATTCTGTTTTCTATCTTGTCCGGTGTTCCTTTTATTTTTCCGGAAACGCTTGCCGATGCGATTCTTTGGACTATACCGGGCATATTGTTGTTCCCGTTGATGTTATGGAAAATCCACTTTGCCCCTTTTTCGCTTACGTCAATTTCCTTGATGTCAATGTCAAAATTGGTGTTTGCTGTGTCGTTGGCAAGGACAAGGTCGCCTCCCAATGACAGATTTACCGATCTGTCGTTTGAGAAGATGTTCAGGTTTCTTATACTATGGATAGTATTTTTGTTTGTCAACATGGCATTTATGTTGACGGTATCATTGAAGTTTTTTAGTGCCGGTATCAGCGGCTTCACGTCAGAAGGTACGATTTTTGCCGACAGGTCGCACATATAGTTGATGTCTGAAATCTGTTTGATTTGCATCATGTTGTCAAAATCTGCTTTCAGGCTGTCTATGCGTATGTTGCTATTAGGAAGTAAAAGCTCGAAATCATCAATACGCAGGTTGTTTTTGTTTCCTATCGCTTTGAAAGAAAGTTTCCTCAGTGCCAGACCTGATTTCTCTGCCATACTTATACGTTTGACATGAATATTCAGCGAGTCCTGTGATAATGCTTTCAATGAAATATTAGCAGATATATTTTTTACAGAAACATGCGAAGGGTTGAACTTTACGTCAGTTTCATCCTCTGAAAGGATATTAAAATTGACGCTACTTCTTCTTACTAGTATTGAATTTATTCTTAAATCAATTATTTTCTTCTCTTTGTCCTTATCCTTGCTGGCGAATAAATCGGTAATGAATTTGATATTCAAGTCGGACTGTTTGTCTTTCTTGACAAGATTAAAGTCCGATCCGAAGAGTTGGATACTGTTTATGCTGATTTTACCTCTTAAAATAGCCTGTATATCGAATTTGGCTGAAAATCTGGCTATATTGACAATATTGCTGCAATCTTTATCGTATATCTCAAGGTCGTTTATTATGATTCTGTTGAGCAGACCTAAATCAATATTTCCGATTTTTACTTCCGTATGCAGTATTTTTGTCAGTTCGCGAACTGCAATAGCACTGATACTTTGCTGAACGAAAGGAATATTAAGCAAAGCTATCAATCCGAAATATATAACCATCATTGATATGATAATGGTTCTGAATGTATGTTTTAGCAGTGTGAACTTTCTCATTATAATGTGTAAATCAGTACAAAAATACAAATATCATGCTTAATACACCCATAAAAGCTAATGATATTTCAGAAATTTTGCAAAAAAAGCGGAATATCAGTGTCTTTTTTATGTGAATAAGAGAAAATATTCAGACCTTTGCACGGGTTTTTATTCAGGTTTAAAATTAAGATTGTTTTTGAGGATGAAAAAATTGACAACTTATCCCTCTCCATTTTTCTCTATTTTGCCAATTGCCATATTGGTGGTCTTGTTGTATTTCACTATCGGAAGTTTCGGATCTGATGCTCTTTCAGGTGCCAGTCAGGTTTGTCTGCTTATTGCTACAGCCATTTGTGCAGCAATAGGAATGACAGGTTATGGCATAAAATGGAAAGACATTGAACATGCCATAGTGAATAATATAGCAGGAGTGAGTTCGGCTCTTATCATACTGTTGATTATTGGAGCTTTGTCTGCCGCATGGATGCTCAGTGGAGTAGTGCCTACATTGATTTATTACGGTGTGCAACTTATACATCCGAGTCTTTTCCTGGCATCATGTTGTGTTATTTGTGCGATAGTGTCTGTTATGACGGGAAGCTCGTGGACTACTATTGCAACCATAGGTATTGCATTGATGGGAATAGGAAAGGCTCAGGGCTTTGAAGAAGGCTGGATAGCAGGCGCTATTATTTCAGGAGCTTATTTTGGTGACAAGGTATCTCCTTTGTCCGATACTACTATTCTTGCGTCATCGGTTACGGATACTCCGCTTTTCACTCATATCAGGTATCTGATGATAACTACGGTGCCTTCGATAACGATAGCACTTATAATATTCCTGATTGCAGGTTTCAATCATGGAGTAGGAAGTACAGCAGAGATGACAGAATTTGCAAATGGTCTGGCCGACAGGTTTAATATTTCATTGTGGCTGTTGCTGGTACCGGTTGTGACCGGAATACTTATAGCCAAGAAAGTTCCGTCTATCATCACGCTGTTTATTTCGGCTACTATGGCAGTTGTGTTTATGCTCATATTCCAGATGGATAACGTGATAGAACTGGCAGGCGGAAGCAGCGATGTGAGATCTATATTCAAGACCACATTGCAGACATTGTTCACTTCGTCAAGTCTTCAGGCGGAGACATTGCAGCTTACAGAACTTATTGCCACCAGAGGTATGGGCGGCATGATGAACACTATTTGGCTGATAATCTGCGCTATGTGTCTGGGAGGCGCCATGACCGCTTGCGGAATGCTGGCAAGTATTACAGGAATGTTTGTGAAATTCACACGCAAGCTTACAGGTATGGTGGCTTCTACGGTAGGCTCGGGTATTTTCCTTAATCTGGCTACTGCCGACCAGTATATATCCATCATTCTAGTGGGAAATATGTTCAGGGATATATACAAGAACAACGGTTATGAAAGCCGTTTGCTTAGCCGTACAACAGAGGATGCCGTTACGGTGACATCAGTGCTGGTGCCTTGGAACACTTGCGGAATGACTCAGGCTACTATCTTGGGTGTGCCTACGCTGGTGTATCTGCCATACGCATTCTTCAATTATATCAGTCCTTTGATGAGCATTTTTGTTTCGGCTATAGGATATAAGATATTCCGTGTGAAGAAAGACTAATCGAATTTTTTTGAAATCAGTGGTGTAAGGTGGGCTTCGGTCCACCTTTTTATGTTTGCTATGGCATTGTCCGGTTTCACCGCCTCTTCTGTAGGCATATCGTCAGGTGTAATGCTATATACCTTGGCAAATCCTTCGGAAAGCAGCTTCTCGCAGTCGTCAGTACGTCCGGCTATCAGCCATACAGGAACATTGTGTTTCTGTGAATGTCTCAGTATCCGTTCCGGCAGTTTCCCCATCAGGGTTTGACTGTCTGCGTGCCCTTCGCCTGTGATAACCATATCGGCTCCGTTTAGGAGGCTGTCAAAATCCGTAAGTTCAAGCAACAGATCGGCACCCGACTTGAAAGTGGCATTGAAATATTGCAGGAAGGCATATCCTAATCCTCCTGCCGCACCTGCTCCGGGCTCGCTTGATTTGTCTTCTCCGATGAGGCTGGCAGATGCCTCTGCAAACTCCTTCGCTCTTCTGTCAAGTTCTATTACCATTTCCTCTGTGGCGCCTTTCTGTGGTGCAAAGATATATGCAGCTCCGTTATTTCCGCATAACGGATTTCGTACGTCGCTTGCCAGTGTGAAGAGGCAGTCGCTCATTTCTTTGTCTATAATCTCTTTTACATTCCTTCCGTATGGAAAACTGTCTGAAATAGCTTTTAGCATTCCTCTGCCAGCATCGCTGGTACCGCTGCCTCCAAGGCCGATAATGAAATTCCTGCAACCTGCATGTAAGGCATGTATTATCAGCTCGCCAACACCATAGGTGGTTGCTATCATCGGATTACGTTCTTCTTTTGACATAAGTGTCAGCCCGCATGCCTTAGCTGTTTCTATTACAGCCGTACCGTCAGGTGTTATTCCGTACTGTGCAGTTATTGGGCGCATTATCGGGTCGTGAACTATTGATTCAACTATCTTACCGTTCATGGCGGATATGAATGCTTCAAGCATACCTTCTCCTCCGTCAGACATTGGAATTTTATGTATCTCAATTCCTTTTGATTTTAGATAAGAGGAAATGATGTCTTCAACTTCTTCCGATGTGAGACAACCTTTGAATGAATCTATTGCGAGGATTATTTTCATGTTTGTACAAATATTGCAATTCAGATACAAATTTATTGAATTAAGTCCGAATATCAATATTGAAAACAGAATGTTATTTTGTCAATTTGACATTTTGATAAATTGAACGGCTGTGGTTGCGAAAATTGCTGATTGATATATGATAGCTTGAGAATTTTAAAATCTCGATAGGTTTTAGCTATTGTATTAGTAGTAAAATGTTATTGAAAATATAAAATTTCATTCCTTTTGATGCAATATTAAGGTTAATTGTATTGATATATTGTTGTTAAAATTGTATTTTTCTATTTTATGATATTGTTTATTGTTACTCCGAACTAGAACTTTAACTGCATATTATTATTAGTATTAGCTCCTCGTGTGAAAACGTTTTGTCTTTTCAGTTGGAATGACAAGACATTTTATCTTGAATGGGCTGTCGTTTTTCCTGTTAATAATAGATATTCTGAAGAAGAGAAAGGTTAATTATTGCTTAGAATTTAACATTTTTGCCTTGTAAATGTATGATATAATAAACTAAAAACGGCATGCCGTTTTAGGCTTTATTCCAGATGCAATGATTTTGCGTGTTTGTAAGTAATAAATTCTTTAATATTATTTGCATAATGTTCTGTAAATACTCTATATTACTATCATTGTGATAAAAGGACTATTTGAGCAGGGCTTTAAGTGACTGTTCGGATATTTCCGGTAATATATTTCTGAAGTGTTCCAATATTCTGTCATAAGACTCTTGTGGTGTTTTGTCCGGATGGCACTTTCCAAACAAAGCTTCAGGTGTGGTGAGTAAAGACCATCCCCAGCCATATTCTCTGCCATGCTTATCCTGAGGATAAATGAAATCCTCTGTTACTATATATCCGCCCATTTCCAGTCTGGTGATATAGGCATCAAATTTGCTGCGCATTTTCGGACCGGTAAAACCGCATGCATGTCGCAGTTCGCGTGTGATGAGGCTGCCTTCTGTTCTCAGAATATCCAGTATTGTATCTTCTATACTTCCTTCCTCTGGATATGGATAAATACTCCTTCTGTAATTGCAAAAATCCGGCCACCATTCACGACTGATAAATGCAGCCTTACTTTTGAAAAATTTGCCGTATGCGCAACCGCTTTCCTGCAAAATCGAACCTTTCCACTCCCAAAGCGGCCATTCCCATCCTCCGTCAGGCAAACGGTTGTATTGGCAATCTTCGTCCACAATCTCATCTGCCGACCAACCTGTAATACCCATAGGTAGAAGTGGGAGAAATCCTATTTCGTTGATATAGTCTATCAATTCAGGACATGAGTGTATAAGTTCTTTTTTCATATCTGTAGGTTTTCAATAATGCAATACAAAGGTATATAAAAAATCCGTTTTTTTATATACCTTTGCGTATTACATAATATTGAGATATATACTTCTATATGATACCTCCTAGTATTAAACAATCTACAAAAGAAGAACGCAGGGAATATGTGTTGAGCGCATGGGAATGTCTGCATGACTGTGAGTCGTGCGGCAAATGCCGTATCCTAAAAGGTAAGGATGCAGAAACACTTTATGCTGATTATATAGAAGGTAAACGCTCGTATATTGAAATAACATTAGATATAAGGAATAATTCTTATTGATTTCATAACAGAATATCATGAGACATTGTAATAAATGTAATTTTGACATGCCAAACATTTATGTCAAAATCGGATATTGGGACACATTAGAAGATCTTTAGGAATTCCATTAATTATTATAGGAATGGTAACTTAGTTTTATAAAAAATCATAAAAACCATTTCCTGTATATACGAAGCAACAAACTTCTGCATGGCAACATTAATTTCCATATTCTAGAAAAAAATATTAGTCGAAAACTATATAATTTTTTCTTTCTTCCTTTCTTGTCTATAACATATACTGCTTTTCCCACCACATTTTTTCGTGAACAGAACTCCTTGTTACAAATATTTCCATCACCCATTAGTATTATATCGTTTCCTTTCAACTTATATATACGGTGTAGAAGATATTTACCATGCGAAATTTCTGCTAAGACTACATCTCCTTCCTTTATATTAAATGGCGGAAATAACTCCACGCTATCTTCTCCACCCTTTATAAAAGGGTGCATACTGCTTCCTTTTACCGGAATTATCGCCTTGCCACCTTTTGACAAGGTATAAGCTACCTTAGAAAGCAAAATTTTATTCGGCAATATTATTTTTTCTGATAACATAATGTTGCAAAGTAAACACATTTTTTTTTATTCACACATAACAATTGTGATATTATATTATCAAATACTGAAATATTGTGTCAATGAAAAGATAATCAATAGAATATGTAATTGTGCATATGCTTTTATAAAAAATGATAGTAATGATTTTCATGTTTATGCAAAATAAGTATCTTTGCTTTAGACGTATATCCAAATCTCTAATTTATGAAAGACTTATTGATTTTAATAACCTTTGTATTCATGGTGTCATGTAATGCACATAACGATAAAATGTCTTATGTTAAACATGTCAGACAGATTGACAGCATTGTAACTGCCAATAGTAATATAGATACTCTTGATGTTTTGCTGTCTGTCTATGAATCTAATCATGACGATGTAGGAAAGATGGTAACGATGAGGGAACTTGGCAAAATTCATCGTGAGTCTTCGAATTTTTTTACTGCTCTAAATTATCACGAAAAAGCATTGTCGATAGCAAAAGAATTGAAGGACACAGTCAATATCATATTTATACTGAACCAGATTGGAACGGACTTCAGACGTATTGGAGCATTGAATGAAGCTGCGGAACGACATTTCGAAGCACTTTCATATTGCGGAAAATATAGTGACCAGTCTTCGCCTAAGGCGAAAAAACAAAAAGTGGTATCGTTAAACGGAATAGGAAATGTTCAACTTACTCTAATGAATTATGAAGCTGCAGAAAGAGTATTTAAGGCAGCTCTTTCAGGAGAGAAAAGTCTCGGAAGTCATCTTGGGCAAGCAATAAATTATGCGAACATTGGTTTTGTGAAAGAAGCCATTGGCGAAAAAGACTCTGCATGGATATATTATGAACTTTCGATGAAACAAAATCGTCTTGCAGATTCTAAACTCGGTATATCATTGTGCCATAATCATTTCGGACGTCTTGCGGAATTGTCTGGCGATTATGTTAAGGCATTGGAGTCGTACAAAAAATCATATGACCTTATGTATGGCTACAAAGACAGATGGCACTGGCTGGAATCCTGTTTTTCATTAGCAAGGGTATATATTGTGATGGGACACCCAGAAAAAGCTGGCAGATATATAGATGAAGGATTGGAAACTGCTAAGCGGATAAAATCTCTGGAACATCTTGCAGAAGTATATCGCCTGAAAGCTGAATTTGATGAGAAAACAGGTAATTATAAGAGAGCGATTGAAAATTTCAGAAAACATTTGACATATACTGATAGTTTAGCTAACGAAAAGAATATAAACAGAATGAGTAATCTTAGTGTCAATTATATAGCGGAGAAAGGAGATAGGGAGAAAGAATTTATCAGTCGGGCGTACGTCAGCGAACAGCAGAAAAAGGAGATTATTTTTTATTTTCTCATCATAGTTGTATTTGGTTCGGCTATAGCTATAACTTCGCTAATATATGCCTTGAGGGTTAAAGCAAAAATGCAGAGTGTTATAAAGAAAGCAAGCATTGCAAGACAGGAGTTTTTTACTAATGTTACTCATGAGTTCCGTACACCTCTCACCGTTATCCTTGGCTGTGCTGAGGAACTGAAATTAAAATCAGTAACCAAGGAATCAGCAGTAGAAATTGATGCTATTTCTAGGCATGGACATAGACTTCTTGCTCTCGTGAACCAGCTTTTGGATATAGCAAAAGCCCGGTCGTCCATTGGCAAGGCAGAATGGAAATCAGGGGACTTGACTGCTTTTATCCAAATGGTCGTGGAGAATGTCCGCCATTTAGCCGTTAAAAAACTTGTTGATATTGATTATATTCCTGAGAAAAAAAATGTGGATATGGATTTCGTACCGGATTTTATGTACAAAATCATGACCAACCTTCTTTTTAATGCACTTAAATATACTCCTAAAGGTGGTATGATAATCATTAGGAGTATGGTTGTGGGGAATAATATTAGGATAAGTGTAGAAGATAACTGTAGTGGTATAAGACCTGAAGATCAGCCTCTTATTTTCGAACCTTTTTTCAGGTCAAACTCACATTCTTCTGGTGGTACAGGTATTGGACTGGCTTTGGCTAAACAGATGACCGAGGCCATGGGAGGTAACATAGAAGTATCCAGCATACAAAGCGAGGGAACTAAGTTCATTCTGGTAATTCCTTTGAGGCACGGAAAAAAAGTATTTGAAAAATGGATTTCAAAATCTGATATTAAATGTCCAGACCAAGAATCTTGGGAATTTGAAGATAACAAAGAAATTGTAGATCTACACGGTAACATTTCAAAAGATATGGATATTGCACTGATAGTTGAAGATAATGATGACATAGCTCGCTATATAGGAAATATCATAAAGGATAGTTTCACGGTTGTTTATGCTCGCAATGGTAGAGAAGGAATAATTAAAGCTGAGGAATATGTTCCTGATGTCATTATTACAGATATAATGATGCCTGAATATGACGGATTGGAAATGACGCGTCAAATTCGTAATTCAGAACTTCTTAACCATATACCCGTGATTATAGTTACTGCAAAAAGCGATGATGCACACAAGCTACAGGGGTTTGATTGCGGAGCCGATGCTTATCTGATTAAACCTTTCAGTCCTGATGAATTGAAACTGAGAATACATAAGTTGGTTTCTTACCGTAATGTACTTAGAAAAAAATATAGTCAGATATTGATTGACAACAATGAGATTTCAAAAGAACCGGATGCTCCGGAACAGGAAAAGAAATTTTTAGTAAAGCTAAACAGTTTAATATCCTCAAACATTTCTCTGTCTAATCTGAACTCCGAAATGCTTGCTGACAGAATGTGCCTAAGCAAATCACAGCTAAACCGAAAGGTTAAGTCCATTACGGGTATAAATACTGCTGCATATATCAAGCAATCAAGGCTGGCTCATGCTCAGATCCTTTTGAGAAATCCGGAAAAAGCGATTGGAGATATTGTTCTTATGTGTGGCTTCGAATCTGCAAGCTATTTTACTAAATTGTTTAAGGAAAAATTCGGCATGACGCCTTCCGAATATAGAAAAGAAAACTCTTGAATTAAATATTTGTAATTTTGTAAATATTTATGCCGGTTAAAATACTGATAAACAGTGTTATAACCGGCATACTTGCGTTGTGCGTTATATAAGTCTAATGCAAATTTGCTTCGGGGTAACTATTTTCATCTTTATTATGCGTCGCATGTTCTAACATGATTCCTTGCACTCCCCTTACTTTGCAAATGTAAATTATTAATTAAATAAGAGCGCAAAATATATTAAGTGTTACTTTATCTGTTCAATATATTACAGTCTAGTAGTGTTATGTGCGTTATTCGCTATTTAAAATGTTGTCGATTGTATGTTTTGCAATCTAATAATGCTGTTTTGCAATCTAATAATGCTGTTTTGCAATATGTGTATTTACGTGTTTGCCTATTTTCGCATGGATGTTTTTAGTTAATAATTGATAAATATTGTGTCGCAAATTAATGCGAAAGACTTCGTGTAACGAATTGTTTAACAAAACAGTTTCTGTAGAATGTTGTAAAAATACACTTTCTGTTAGTAGCAGATGTATTATAAAAGGGATTGCAAATGAATTTATAACATAAAGGAGGGAAAAAGCATGGGCAAAATGAAATTTATAGTTTTTTCGCTTGTAATATCATTTTTTACTGCATGTATCAATCAAAATATCAATGCGGAAGAAGTGAGGAATACATGCGTAAATACGAAAAATGCTAATTTGTCAGGATATTTTTCCGGGCCACATATTGAGAATGATAATAATATACATGAAGAGACATATAATACAAGAATAATGATAGAAAATATAATATTGAAATGCTCTTTGGTTATTACGGTCATTTTATTCGTCACTTATTTATTATTTAGAAAAAACAAAACTCTGAAAAGTCAAGAAGTATTTGACTATGAATCTACCATTGATTCTGTAACAGTAAACAATGAATATAACGATATAAATACGGCTGACATACACAATGAAGCTATAAACATGTTTCGGAACA
This sequence comes from Bacteroides sp. ET336, assembly GCF_024733815.1. Classification (NCBI taxonomy): domain Bacteria; kingdom Pseudomonadati; phylum Bacteroidota; class Bacteroidia; order Bacteroidales; family Bacteroidaceae; genus Bacteroides; species Bacteroides sp. ET336. Next base: position 37,833 of record NZ_JANRHK010000008.1, on the reverse strand, counting down.
TAGATAAAACTATGCGTGAAAAGAAACCTTACTTAAATACAGATTTCAGCAGGGATACTATGATAAGAATGTTCAATACCAATAAAAACAAATTGAACGAAGCGATAATAGCCGGTTCTGGCATGAGTTATTCAAAATATATTTGTGAACTAAGGTTGCAGGAATCGATAAAAATTTTGGAGGAAGACAGTAATATTTTGCTCAATGACTTGGCAATGCGCTGTGGCTTTAATACTTATTCTTCGTTTTATAGAAGTTTTTATAAACGTTTTGGAATGAATCCCGCTGATTACAAGCAGGAATATATAAAAGAGAACGCTATTTTAGATAACCATTAAAAATTTGCAGACAATTTAGAATTTATATTAATAGTACGAAAATAATAGTTGTTTATGAAGATATGTATGTTGACATTTTTTGTTATGAATTTTATAGTGTTCCAACAGTTGTTTGGAGTGTCTCGTACGTATGGTCTTAATGAATCTGATGTCGTGATTTATAACGTCGAAGGTCAGGAAAAAAGTTTAAAAGTGGAAGACAATTTGCGTTTAAAAACTAATATCCCTTTTTGGGGAATCCTAATGATGAACATGGGAGCAGAATACCGATTGTCGGACAAATTCTCTTTTGATGCTTCAATCTATTACTGTCCGTTTAGGTTTTCCAGAACTTTTAATCTTAAGTCTTTTGTGTTTCAACCTTCGTTGAGATATTGGTTTAATTCCGGTATGAAAGGACATTTTGCCGGAGTGCATTTGGCAGGGGCAATATATAATGTTTCTTTTGATGATGATTTCCGTTATCAGGTTAAGAATTATCCATTGATGGTTGCAGGTCTTGATTATGGTTATTTGTTTGATATTAATCGACATCTGGGTATTGAACTTAATATAGGGGTAGGATATTTGCATACCCGTTATGATAAATTCTATAATGTTGACAATGGTCGGTGCACATCCGGTGGAGTATATAATGGAATTTGTGTCACTCGTTTGGAAACTTCTCTGGTTTATAAGTTTTAATCCATACAGTAATGAAATGTATATATAAGTTTATTAGTATCCTGGTTTTTACTTCAATGGTAATTGCCTTTCCATCTTGTATTATGGAATATCCTGATGGTGATGGTGTAGATCCGACTTCGATTTCAGTAGGAATTACATTCGCTACAAATTCGTTAATGAAGGAGAATCCACTGTCAAGGAATTCAACGGAAAGCGAAACTTCAATATATAGGTTCAAGGCTGAGTTTTACGAAGAGAACTTTGACGGGAAACCGTTATTCGAGAGAGTTGTTTATGCTAAATCTGCATCAGATTGTGTTGCAACTGTAAGATTGAATGAAGAACTTCATGCTTTGAATTATAAAATATCATTATGGGTTGAAGAAGTATTTTCTGAAGGTTGTGAAAGCCATATATATGATTCGAGCGATTTGAGCGCAATAAAATTTCGTGACGGTTATGTGGGAGGGGATCCAATGAAGTTATGTTTTTCAGGAATTTATAGCCTAGATTTGAGGGAATACGCGAATCAGAAGTTCGCTGCAATTGACAAGAATTATACTGTTGATATGCCTGTTGCAATGGTAAGCATTTTGGCAACGGATTACCAGGAATTTCTCGAAACTAATTCATTGGAAAATGTTGACGGATACTCTGTGGTATGGAAATATACTTCTTATTTGCCTGTAGGGTTTAACGCCATTACGCAGAAGCCTAATGCAGCAGAGATAGGCGAAAGTTTTACGTCAATCCTGTCTGGTGGAAATGATGAATACATTGGTTTGGGAACTGATTATATTTTTGTAAATGGTGGTGAGTCTCATGTCGTGCTTGATCTTACAATTATTAATTCTGATGGCGAAGAAGTAAATGCGTATCAGGGATTGAAGTTGCCTATTAGAAAAAATAGATTAACGGTTATTAAGGGAAAATATATGACACGAAATAAAACTACCGGAATTGGCATAGATGCTGGTTTTGACGGAGAATTTAATATTGTATTACCTTAGAATGATGTCCAATGAAAAATGGTGCTTAAACAATGAATAGATAAACTCTAAGTGAAATCATATTTTTTTGATGTGAATTAATAACTATATAAATAGAAACTGTATGAAAGATAGAATACTGATTTTTTTTATATGAAGTTCAATGTGTACTAAAAGATTTTGCTGTCGTTTTCTGTGCATTGTTTGGAATAAAAATAAAAACATTTACTAGGGTAGATTGGGTTGATAAATTATTGATGTTGCTTATTCTTATCCTTTTATCAGTGCTTATATTCTTTATTGTGAAGTATGACTATATCGTAAGTATTATCTGATAAGTTTTGTTGTTAATTTAAATAAAAATCATTATGAAGAAACTAACATTTTTATTGGTATCTGGCTTGCTGATACTTTTTTCTGCATGTCAGAAGGTAGGTGGTATTGATTCTGTGTCAGATTCTGTATCTGTTAATGTAAAAGCAGATGTTCCATCCGGTGTCTCACGTGTTCCTGGCGATGGGATGACTGTCAATCGTTGTGTATTGCAGGTTTATAAGGTTGTAGATGGACAAACAATGACAGCTTATGGTGAATTAAAGTATTCTGCAATGTTGGACAGAGAAGCAAATTTTGAACTGAATTTGCCAAAGAATACTGATTTCAGGTTTGTTTTATGGGCTGATTATGTAGATGATCCGGTAAATGCGATTTCAACAGACAAGCATTATGCTTTGGCACAAGGTTTGGCAAATGTCAGCTTTAGCAATGATTATACTGGAAGTGACGAAACTCGCGACGCATTCTATGGTGTTGCCGATCTGACAGATGAGGAAACTATTGGTGTGACCCTAACACGCCCGTTTGCGCAGTTAAGTATTTATAGCTCCGACCTTCAGACTGCAGTACCTCAACCTGTAAAAGTGAAGATTACATCTGATGATAATAATCTCGTTACAGGTTTCAATGCATGTACAGGCGAATTGTCAACTTCTGATGCAAAATTCTCATACGAGGCATCAATACTGGCTGGAGGAAATGAAAATCAGATGACTCTCGACTATCTGTTTGCCCCAACAGATGAAGCTCAACTTATAAACTTTAATGTGGAATTTTTTGATGCGGATGATATCTCTTTGTCAACAAAAGATCTTTCTAATATCCCTTTGCAAAAGAATTATGCTACAAAAATTACCGGAAATTTCTTTTCAAGTGTTCCCGAAGTGGAAATTACAGTGGCAGCTACAGTGAATGCCGGATTTGATGGTGAAAAAAATCAAAATTATTAATAATCAGAAACAAATGTCAGATATATGAAAAAAATATTATTTTTTGTAGCGGTATTGCTTTCGGTCATTTCTTGTAAAAGAGATAATATAATATCAGAGAACATATCTACAAGTGAACTTGTAACCATATCGGCTAATATTTCTTCCGAGAGTTCTAGGGCTGTTGGAGATGGTACAACAGTAAACAGATGTATTCTTGAGGTTTACAATGCTGAAGATAATAGTCTTATAGGCGAAAGGCAGATAGCGGGTATTTCATCAGGTGGTGTTCAGTTTAGCGTTAAACTTGAAAGCAGTCTGACATGTAAATTTGTTTTGTGGGCTGATTACTCGGCTGATGGTGTCAGTGATAAATTTTATAATACCGGTGAAGGCTTGAAAAATATTACACGTATCGGTGAATATGCAGGAAACAGCGATCAGCTTGATGCATTTTACGCTAGCAAAGAATTTACAGTGGGTGAGACTGTGTTGAATGTAGAGATGAAACGACCGTTTGCACAGTTGAACATTTATTCATCAGACTTTGGTGATTTGTTGGAAGAAGCAGATAAACCAACGAAGGTTTCTGTTTCGTTCAGTTCCGTATATACATCTTTTAATGCTCTTGAGGGCACTGTAACAGGTGAGGGAACGTTGCAATACGTTGCTCCTGTTGAAATTATAGGCTCTAACAGCCAGATGTCATACGATTACCTCTTTGCTTCTGCGGATGAACAGACTCTTGCCGATTTCACTATGAGTTTTTCTAATGAATCAGGCACTGCTTTTGAACCTTACCAGTTCTCGAATATCCCTTTACAGCGGAATTATAAGACTCATGTAACAGGTAACCTGTTGACCAATTCAGCAAAACTTAATGTTGTAGTCAGTCCTGAATTCAAGGCACCTGATTATTCTGTAGATGTTTATGACGGTTTCTCTGTAGATGTACCTGAAATAATCGGCGAAGAGGCAAATGTCAATTCTGCGGCGAACATGGTGTACGTATTGAGAAATATGGGTACTCCGGATTTTAGGTCGGTAAAGACTGTCAATATAAATCGTGATATGGATTTTGCCGATGTTGAAATAGTAAATTCAGATAAACAGATAGCTCTTTCAATAAATGGTAATAACCATACTATTAAGAATCTGGTTATTAATGAGGTGGCTTCAAAAACTGTTGCCGGATTTATACCTGACTTCATAGGAGGTACTATATCAAACCTTAATTTTGATAATGTCAGAATTTTAAGAAATGAAAGTAGTAGAGATGGCTATGCAGGAATAATAGCAGGTAGAACTTACGGTACAGTTGTAATTGAAAACTGTCGTGTAACCAATTCCGAAGTATGTGGTGTAAATAAAGTAGGTGCAATTGTGGGGTTTGCCGCTGAGGGTAATATAGAAGTTCGTGGTTGTTATGTGGAGAATACTATAGTTACAGGTGATACAAGTGACGGTGGCGACTGTGGAGGCATCGTAGGATACATTAGCAATACAATATCTAGTGCCAAGATTTCCGGCAATAAGTTCATTAACTCCATTGTACGGACTACTCCTGGTTTTTATGTTGATTTTCAATCTTATGGACGTGGCGCCTCCCTTTATGTAGGAACATGTCATTTGTCTGCAACATCTAATATAACAATCCAGGCAGATTCCGATGCCGTTATTGGCTCAAAGAGGATAATAAATGGTGCTGAGGATGGTGGGTTAGTCAGATATCAGGGGTTGTTAGGCAATATCAGATCAGCTAATTTGAATGGCGGTACATTGTTTATTAACGGAGAACAAACTGAAGTTGATACAAGTACAGATAAAAAAACGGTGCAATAATATGCCTTAAATAAGTCCATTTTAGTTTCCGACGAGCCATATTATGAATTAGTGAAAATTCTTATGGCTCGTCATTGAATTTTTAATTTTATAAGATATGATGCTAGTGTAAAATGCTTATATATAGGTGATTATGTGGTCTATTGTGCGCTGTCTCTATTATTTTGCTCAAGTTGTGAATGTGCTATTTTGCAATCAAATAGTGCTTTTTTGCAATATTGCTTCATGTGTGTTTGCATACATTTGCAAGTGTTTAGAAGAAGGAATATTCGTTTTAGCTTAAATTTAAAAAGTTTAAGAATATATTAATAATAATACAATGAAAGGACAATTAATAAAAATCGCGGGGCATTGTTTGATGATAGATAATTCTATTTCACTTGCCGGTAATTATGAGCCGTTTAGGATTGGCACACAAGACGATTGTCCTATAATAAGCATTATATCATTAGGGGACGTCATATTCCCTTTTAATGCGTGTTGTAATGAAAAGAGTTATTTGGATGATGCAGAGGAACTTTTTATATCCAAAGATATTGATGGAAGCTATAATGCTGTGGTGAAAGTTCGTTCTACAGGCAAGGAGTATTTCCTTCATGCCACATCCGCATGGGATTGTATAACCTTAAGTTTAAATTGTATTTCGGAAGAGTGTCCGTTTTCGGTTATAGACAAATTTATAATGTTGGTGTTCATATATGCCTCTTCCCGATATGGAACTGTTCTTCTACATGCCTCAAGTATAAAGTTAGGAACAGATGCCGTAGCTTTTATCGGACATTCAGGAGCTGGGAAAAGCACACACAGCCGTTTGTGGCTTGATAATATTGACGGTGCGCAGTTGCTGAACGATGACCAGCCGGCTATTAGGGTGAATGCCGGAAATGAAATCATAATATATGGTACACCGTGGAGCGGAAAGACTTGTTGCTATAAGTCTGATAGTGCTGTTTTAAGGGGAATTGTTCGGATGAAACAGGCACCTTATAATAAAATAACATTTTTGACTCCGGTATATTTATTGCGTGAACTGCTTTCTTCGTGCTCAATGATGAAATCGGATAATGTAACGTTCAAGTTTATAACAGCGACTCTTGCAAAAATAGCTTCGCATGTTTCAGGTTTTATTCTTGAAAACAAACCGGATAAAGATGCTGTAACTTTATCATATAAAAATGTATTTGGTAAGGATTTTATTTGTAATAAATAATTGTTTAATTAAAATTTTTGTGATTATGAAAAAAAAGTATGTAAGCTTAAAAATGCAGGTGGTAGAAGTACAACTGAGCGACTGCATTGCAGGTTCTAGTAATTTTACGGTTACAGAGGGAACTACTGACATTACCGAAATAAACAACATGAATGGAAGTATAAGTTTCGGTACTTGGTAATAAGATATGTGAAATTATTATTAAAAAAACAAACGACAATGAAAAATAGTAAATTTATTTGGGGTGCTTTATTGGCATCCATGGCTTTCACTGCATGTTCTGAAGCAGACAAAATTACTGACGAGACAGATCAGGAGGTTGTGACTTCTGACGGATTTAAATTATTGAGTTCCATTACTTTTACCAGCGAATTGGGTGAATCGGAAAGTGCACCAGCAACACGTACACCGGCAGCGGTAAATGAGAAAGGACGTCCAACCGGTGAATATTTGTTACCTTTCGTTAACGTGTTAAAGACGGATGTAACTAATCAGCCTACTGCTGCGGACAAAGGGCATCTGGTAGAGTTGGGTTATACAAATGCTGAAGAGGAAAGACATGACTTTGTGGGAGGTGTTAAAGGTAAATACAATGTGCTTTATAAGATTACAGAAAGCGAGAATCAAGTTGAGGGATGTTCTGTGCAAGGTACAATTACCTTGAAACAGGAAGGTTCATCATCAAACGGAATCACATATGCACTGACTGTTTTTGCCGATGATGTTGTTGGAAAGGAAAAAATTACATCCAATGATTTCCCATATGACAAAGCTGTACCGGAAGGAAAATATAGAGGTAGCTCTATGCGTTATCTTACTTATAATGCTTTAGCAGAAACACAATCAGCCGGTACAGTTACACTTCCTGAGATTACAGACGAGGCAATTAAAAGCATTGTATGCAAAGACGGTAAGGCACTGTATGGAGAACAGGCAGATAATTTGTTCTTAAGCAATGAACTGTTGTTCTGTGCAGACGCAAATAACATCTACGTGTATGAAATCATACCTTATGACAATGAGTTTGGTGGCTATGAATTATTACGTACATATAGTCGTAACGAGAATAAATCACAACCTACAGCATTTAAGATGGAGCGTCTGACAGCTATTGTTTCAGCTTCGTTTATTTTAGTTGATGAAGAAGATGAAACATTTAACCCTGCTACATCTTATTTTGTGGAAGGAAACCTCAATGCTTCTGCTGATAAGTTCAAGACTAAATTCGGTACAGATTTGGATCTCACAACAATGAATTGCCGTTATGCAACGCTTGACAACATGCATACAGTATATAACATTAATGACCGTTCTGACAACAACACTAATACTCCGGGACGTGTATTGCTTTGGGGTGACGGTTATAGTGTGACAGGAAATGACGGTGTAGAATACACTTGGGACATGCTGTCAAAACTATCTGCAGATCTTTCTTATAACTTGTCAAACGGTGCCGCAAAAGGTGTCGGAATTGCAGGTATGAGTTATTGTGCAGTATATAAAGGTCCGCAGTCTGCTACAAAGGGTGGTCCTGTTAAATTCTATGTGACAGTAGGTGGTAAGAATATTGTAATAACTGGAATTCACAGCTCTGGTTTCGCTATGAACCAGAATGTGGCAAAACATATTATTTTGCTGGTTCCTGCACAGGATTTTGCTGATTATTATGATGGTCTTCCTGTTTCTCGTTCCGGTAATAATGAATATGCTGAATTTGTAGTATCTGGCGAAAATGTCATTATTAAATAATTGATTTCCCTTCATTCATCTATAAATTTTTTTTAAGGACATCCGTATGTCTATGTATGGATGTCCTTTTTATGATATGTATTGATATCATGGAAGAAAAACGTTACCATATTAAAACCGGTTACAGTGTAGAAGACGTTGCCGGACAGAATATTCTAATTGCGCCCTCATTTGAAAATGTGGATTATAGTAAAATGCTGGTATTAAGTGAATCGGCTGCATTTGTCGTGAATTTATTGATAGAACATAGCCTGACATTCGATGAGATTATCACGGCTTTAAACGAAGAGTATGAAGCGGAAGACAATGTAGTAAAGGCAGAACTTACAGAATTGCTTGAAAGGTTCACCCAGTATAATGTTCTTGCATAAGGCAAGTTTTTTATTTTATAAACTATACAAATTTATCGAATCCAAGACTGTATTCTTCCTGTTTAAGGCGGAGACGTTGCAAGATTCATTATTTATTATATTTTTTTGAGGTTGCTGCAGGTAATTATATACCGGTGGCAACGCGAAGCGTATCTATAAGTTACATGGAAATTATTAACCCATCGAAAATCTGCTGGTATGCGGCGAAGACAAAAAACAATTCCGAGAAAAAGGTTAAGTCGCTGTTAGAGAAATTTAATGTCGAGCATTTTTTACCAATCCGTAAGACATTGTCAGAGCGGAATGGTAAGAAAGTGCATGTTTTGAAGCCTCTTGTCCCAAATTTGGTTTTTATTCATACCGACTTTAAAACAGCACTTTCCTTGGTAAATGACAGTCGTTTTCCGATGAGTTATATGATAGATTATATGACAAGAAGCCTGCTTGTGGTTCCTGACAAACAGATGAAAGATTTTATGTTTTTGCTTGATTTCTCAGAAGAAGCAGTACATGTCTCAAACGAAAATCTTCGCCGGGGGGATCGTGTCAGGGTTATCAAAGGTGATTTTGCAGGCATAGAAGGCGAACTGGTACGCATCAAAGGTCATAAAAGGGTAGTTGTGCGTTTGGAAGGATTGTTTTCATTGGCCACTACATATATTCCCGGCTCTTTTTTGGAAAAAATAGATTTGTAGAAAAAAGTATTTATGAGATTTATCCGATATATAAAGGCTCTTATAATCCGTGCCAAATTGGTGAATCCATGGGTGGTTTTTGCCTCCGATTTGGCGTTTGCTGTAGTATCAACGTTTTTGTCATTGATGTTTGTCACTTATGTAAATGGGATTACATTCGAAGCTGGCTTTATTTGGAATATAACAGGTTTGTCAGCTCTGTTTGGGGCTTTCAGTATCTTAACATGTAAGACGTATAGGGGAGTAATACGCCATTCCACAATTGTGGAAACCGGTCGCATAGTTCTTACCTCACTGTTGAAGTCTGCATTGTTGTTCATTACCGTGATAGTGGTTGAACGTGAGTTTTCTATTCACATCCTGATTTTTGCAGCAGTAATAGATTTACTCCTTACTTTTTTTATTTATACCCTTTTCAGGGTTTCCCTGATAGTTTTTTACCATATGGTTTCCAGCAGTCAGGGTATCCATCAGGAAAATATGCTCATATATACCGGTGGACGTCGTTACATATCTCTAACAGGAGCTCTTTTCAGTAAACTTGGCGCATATTCTATTATTGGTTATGTACGAATCGGAGAGAACGGTGTTATGCGCTCCGGTATATATCCTGAGTATTCAGTGCGTGATTTTGACGATCTGTCACGTTTGGTGGCTGCAAGGAAAGTTAATTGTCTGTTGTTTGTAGATAAACTTGACGTTGACGATGAGCAAGAAAGGCTGGTCCGTTATTGTGAGCGTCTTAAATTGCGCATGTTGCTCCTTCCTTCTGTTGACGAGATTATTGATGGAAAGAGAACATATCGTCATTTGCCGGAGGTACGTATTGAAGACCTTTTGGGGCGTGACGAAATAAAAATCAATATGGATGAGATTTCATCCGCATTGAAAGATAAGGTGGTTATGGTAACAGGAGCAGCAGGATCCATTGGAAGTGAATTATGCCGGCAGTTATGTACGTTTGGCCTTAAAGAACTGGTGCTTTTCGATTCAGCTGAAACACCTATGCATAATATAAGGTTAGAATTGCAGGATAAGTTTCCGCAAGTCAACTTTATTCCTATGATAGGTGATGTAAGAAACAAGAGCAGATTGGAGTTTACCTTTAATAGCTATCATCCGCAAGTAGTATTTCATGCAGCTGCATATAAGCACGTGCCTCTGATGGAGGAAAACCCTTGTGAAGCTGTACGTACTAATGTATATGGTACTCGAAATTTGGCAGATGCGGCAGTGAAATATGGGGTAGAAAGATTTGTAATGATATCAACAGACAAGGCTGTTAATCCGACAAACGTGATGGGAGCTTCTAAACGTATGGCAGAGATATATGTGCAAAGTTTGAGCATAGCTATAAGCAAAGGTGAAATTAAAGGGAAAACCAAATTTATAACAACTCGTTTTGGAAATGTTCTTGGAAGCAATGGCTCTGTGATACCGCGTTTCAGAGAACAGTTGTTGAACGGTGGTCCGCTGACTGTAACGCATCCTGATATAATTCGCTATTTCATGACCATTCCCGAAGCTTGCCGTTTGGTGTTGGAGGCTGCCATAATGGGACAGGGAAATGAAATCTTTGTGTTTGATATGGGAACACCGGTAAAAATAGCCGATTTGGCCCGCCGTATGATTGAACTGGCTGGTTTGATTCCCGGAAAAGATATTGACATAGTTTATACAGGTTTACGTCCGGGAGAAAAATTGTATGAGGAACTACTTGCTACTAAAGAGAATACACTCTCAACATCCAACGAAAAAATATTTCGTGCGCATGTGCGAGAATATAATTATCCGGACATAGCAAGTGCTATAACCGCTTTGTCGGATATTGCTCTTACAATGAACAGGATGGAAACCGTGAAGTTGATGAAAAAAATTATTCCAGAGTTTAGGAGTAAAAATTCTGAATATGAGATTTTGGATTAGTAGCAATTAAATAGAAATAATAGAGATAAAAAAGTATGTTCAAGAAGACGTTTCTTTTCTTTTCAACTATTGTTACATTTATACTAGCCAATGCGCAAGAAGCGGTGACAGATACCGTCCGTACAGATTTAAGACAGGAAGTAATTGAAGCATTAGGTGAACAGAGTGATTTTGTGGTAGCCCCATACCGCACTAGCAATATGTTCATAAGCGCATCTTTGGGAGTAAATTCTATTTTCGCTGAAGCTAATCGTAAATATGACAATGCTTTACAGCGTTCCCAAATTGTTGGTCGAGTGAGTATAGGCAAGTGGTTTACACCTTTATGAGGAATGCGCTTCCGTGTAGGAGGCGGCCGACTGGCTGGACATTGTTTCCCGGTAGGAATTTATAACATATATGAGGATAGACCTGACCATAGTGAGATTCCAGAAAAGATGAAACCTTATTTGTCAGAAAAAGATGGTCTGACATGGTTTCACCGTAAATTTGCCTATATGGATTTTTCATTGGATTTCATGACTGACATTATGCATTGGTTTACTCGCGAAGACAAGCCTCTGGGCATTATCTTGTTTGTCGGACCAGGATATTCTCATGGATTTGCCTCACAAGGACTTTCAGCTAGCAATTCATTTGCTTTCAAGGCAGGTGGCCAGCTCAATTATCGCTTAAGTAAACATTTTGATTTTATTGCAGAAATACAGGGAACCATTGTTGATGAAGGATTTGATGGTATCATAGGCGGAAATGAAGGTTGGCGTAACCGTACAGTGGAAGGATATGCCAGTGCTACAGTGGGATTGTCTTACAAGTTTGGTGGTAAGAAATTTACGCGTTATGCAAAAGTCCATCCTTGGAAAACGAATAAAACCAGGGTTTAGCGTTGCTGTGGGAAAACAGTTCCACCCTGACTTCGGTGTCCGTTTGAGTCTTGGAGGAATGCGTCTGGATGGTTGGACTACCGGCAGTACAGGATTATATACCTATGATGATGGCTGGTATCAGGGTTTTGATCCTGTTGAAGAGTATTGGAAAGGTCAGGGAGTTAACACAAAGAATGGTTACAAGCAAGAAATCAGATATCTAGAAACCAATGCAGACTTTATATTTGATTTTTATAACATGTTTACTTCGAATAAAAGATGGAATCGTCGTTGGAGCGTAGAAGGATATATAGGCATGGGATACATCAGGGCAACCAATTATCAAGGGATGGATTCAAATTCTAAATTTGCTTTACGTGCGGGTTTAATAGGTGAATATCACATAAATCCACGTTTAGGGGTCAATTTGGAAGTAAGTTCTTATATCACTGATGCGAGTTTTTGCGGTGAAATAGGAAAGGGTGGACGTTATTGTAATGTCATTTCGGCATCAATAGGATTACGTTGGCATATCAGTAAAAATCGTGGATTTCGTGTAGTACGTTTAGTTCCTGAAACTCAGCTTAAGGCTTTGAGTGACGCAGTAACAAATGTAAGTATAGAAACAGTGGAAGAAGGCGATACTATAATGCGTAAACGTCAGACTATAGGTACATTGCTTATACCTTCTGTAGTATTCTATCCTAATGAGGACAGATACAATGAAGAACTTCAGGAATTGAACGTTTATCGTATGGCTCGTTATATGATGAGGTATAAAGATATCAAGATAGCAGTGGTAGGTAACACCGGTGGCACTGATGAGCGTTTGGCACGTCGTCGTGCTGAAAGGGTACGTGATGTTTTGGTCAATAAATATGGTATCTTCTCTGAACGACTTGTAATCCGTACATATGATGTTAATGCAAAATATGGTGTTACCGGGTATGAGCAGTCTGTCAATTTTGCGGTAGCAGAATGAGTCTTTCTATTTTATATATTATTTTAGTTTATTTTAATGTCTGATTCAAGAACACAAAAAACTTTCCTCAATGCTAGAGTTAATTTCATTTTCTATTTTTTGACATTGATTATATCTTTCGTGTCACGAAAGATATTTTTAAGCAATTTAGGGGATGACTTTATTGGTTTGACAGGAACACTATATAATATACTAGGTTTTTTAAATCTGGCAGAATTGGGAATTAGTACTTCTATCGCTTTCCTGCTGTATAAACCTATATTTGCAAAAGATCAACAACAAATAAATGAAATAATTTCCGTTTTCGGGTTTATATATAGTGTTATAGGTAAAGTAATCCTATCTATCGGAATAATTATATCATGTTTTATTCCTCTTATTTTCGGGAAAACAACATTGCCATTGGGGATTATCTATTTTGCCTATTATGCTTTTTTATCCTCTTCATTATTCAGCTATTTTATAAATTATAAACAGATTCTTTTAGGAGCGGACCAACGAAACTATGTGATTACGGGATATTATCAATCTTCATTGATTGTAAAGAATTTGCTACAGTTGATAATATGTTATTATTCACATAATTATTATATCTGGGTAGGAATAGAACTAATCTTCAGTATTTTATATTGCATATTGCTTAACTGGAAAATTTATCAGGTTTACCCGTGGCTCAAGGCTGATTTGAAATTAGGGAAGAAGCTTTTTAAAAAATATCCGGAAATCGTCACAAAGACCAATCAGGTGTTTGTACAAAGAATAGCTTTTACTATTTTAACTCAGACAACAACACCATTAATCTATGCCTATTCAACTTTACAGACAGTTGCTCTTTATGGGAATTATATGATATTAATAGAAAAGGGAGCTAGTTTGATAAATATGACCATGAGTGGGGCAAATGCCGGAATAGGAAATCTGATAGCAGAGGGAAACAATCAACGAATAGTATCTGTATTTTGGGAGTTGCGAGCTTTCAGATATTGGATGGCATTTAATCTGGTTTTTGCTTTCTACTATTTTATGGAACCCTTTATTTGTTTGTGGTTGGGGGGTGAATATATTATGGAGCGTTATGTACTTATAATTATTCTAATCAATATCTTTATAGGGCAAACGCGAATAGTAGTCATGGGATTTCTGAATGGATATGGATTGTTCAAAGATATTTGGTCACCAATTGCTGAAGCGGCTCTGAATATCGGAACAGCAATAGTTTTAGGTAGTTTATATGGTATAGGCGGAGTTTTATTAGGGGCTACAGTAAGTTTGTTGTTAATAATCTGTCTTTGGAAACCCTATTTCTTGTATAAAGAAGGGTTTAAACTATCAGTAATGAGTTATTGGTATAAAACAAGTATCTATTTTATATTATCCATGGGTGGGTGGATTATTTTACATTTGACTATTATTCCTTTGATTGATTTAAACGATATATCCTCTTTTCGTGAATTTATACTTGATGTTATTATCCTTGTTCCTTTGTATGCTTTACTCACCTGGTGTGGCTATTATTTAATGGCTTCAGGAATGAAAAATTTCACAAATAGAATGTTACGTACCATATTGAGGAAATAGTGTTTTACCAATTGATTGTCATGAAGAAAAAAATATTCTTTTTATTAAGTTCGATGAATGTTGGAGGAGTTGAAAAAGCATTTTTGAGTATGCTTCCCTATATATCTGAAGACAAGTATGAAATACATTTAGGACTATTGTCATGTAAAGGGGGATTCTTGAATGATATTCCAAAATACGTTAAAGTTCATCATATTTCTAGCTATGATGTATATAAGGATATAATTCATAATCCGCCTTTGGGGGTTATTAAAAGAATGTTTAACAGAGGAAAATATGTACAGGGTATTTTGCATTTCTTTATCTATATACATTTTAAATTAACAGGTAATAGAATATTATTGTATAAATACATATTGAAGAATGAACCTATGTTTCCAATTCAATTTGATTTAGCAGTAGCTTATGCCGGACCTTCTCAATCGATAGATTACTTCGTATGTAAAAAAATCGTAGCAAAAAAGAAATGTGGATGGATACATTTTGACATAACCAAGTTTGGTATAGACAAAGGAATGACTAGAAATTTATATAAATTTTATGATAAGATTTTTCTAGTGTCACAAACAGCCAAGGAAAAGTTTGATAAAGTTTTCCCACAGTTCATCCATCAAACAGAGGTCTTTTATAATATAGTTTCACCGAAACATGTGTCTGATTTAGCCATAAAAGCACCTACATTCAAGGATAATTATTCAGGTAAAAGAATTCTTACAGTAGGACGGATATCTAAAGAAAAGGGTCATGATATAGCAATTATGGCTATAAATATACTTAAACAACAAGGAAAGGATATAAAATGGTATTTTGTAGGAGACGGAAACTTCAGACCATATTGTGAGTCTTTGGTTAAAGAACTTAATCTTCAGGAATCTGTTGTATTTCTAGGGACAGAAAAAAATCCTTATGGATATATGCGTGATTGTGATATATATGTTCAGCCTTCCCGTCATGAAGGTTACTGCATAACATTGGCCGAAGCGCGGGTTTTTCCGAATCCCATTGTCGCCACAGATTTTGTAGGAGCTAAAGAACAATTGACAACCAGAAGAAACGGTATTGTAACGGGATTTAGTGAAATGGAACTGGCAGAAGGAATAGCGAGAGCACTTGAAACTGACAAAGAAATGTCAATAGAGAATAACTCGATACAAACAGATGTAAATAAATTATTGACACTATTGGATTAAGAAATGGAATTGGTTTCAGTTATTATACCGGTTTATAATATTAGAACATATTTGAATCAGTGTGTTCAGAGTGTTTGTGCCCAGTCTTATCCTCATCTGGAGATTATCTTAGTTGATGATGGGTCTACCGATGATTCGGGAATGATGTGTGATGAATTGGCGATAAAAGATCCACGCATCAAAGTGTTTCATAAAGAAAACGGGGGTCTTTCCGATGCAAGAAATTATGGCCTATTACAAGCTACTGGTGATTATATTTTTTACTTGGATGGTGATGACTGGATTACATCATCAGCTATAGAGAATCTGGTAAAAACAGCTGATAATTATGATGCTGATTTTGTTCAGGGTGGATTTTACTATGCGTATCCGGAGTATTTGCTATATCGCAAAGAAGAATCCGGTATTATTACTTTTACCCCAAAGGAGGCTATGAAAGAACTTATTCGGGATGGTAGAATTAAAAATTTTGCCTGGGGAAATCTGATTCGTAAGGATTTGGCTTTAAAAGTTCCTTTTCTTAAAGGAAAATATTTTGAGGATTCTTTTTGGAAATATCAAATGATAGAATTGGCTGAAAAATATGTTTATAATCCATGTCCAGGATATTATTATCGACAACGTTCCGGAAGTATCTCAGGAGATTTTTCTATAAAGAACTTTGATTTGTTGCAAGGAGTAGAACAAAGGCTGATTTATATTGCAGGGCATTATAAGGATCTTTATTTATTGGCACTGAATAAATATTGGGTGTTAGCTTATAATTTTTATCATTTGTCTGAAAAAACCGGAAATAATGATTTGAAGAATTTTTATTGCCATTATCTGTTTGAGAAAACTCAGAATTATGGTTCTGATTTGAACAGAGCCATGAAACTGAATATCGTTTCAGCTTTTATGTTTTTTTCTTATACTTATAGTTGTGATAGACTTTACTTAATTGTATGTCTCGTCAACAAACTTTTGGAAAAAAGTATGCCTTCAAAATATAAAAAAGAATGTTATCAATAATTATTCCTGTATATAATGTAGAGAGTTTTCTTAGAGTGTGTATAATAAGCATATTGAATCAAGATTATTCGGATATTGAGGTATTATTAATTGATGATGGATCTACTGATTCTTCGGGTAGTATTTGTGATCAGTTTCAAAAGAGAGATTCAAGAATTCAGGTTTACCATACAAAAAACTTAGGTGTTGGAAATGCCAGAAATTTAGGCATTGAGAAAGCTAAAGGAGAATATATCACATTTGTTGATTCAGATGATTATGTAAGTCCGGATATTTATAAGGTAAACATAGGCTTACTTGATTCCGACAATTCAATTGATATTGTACAAATTCCGTTAGCAGGTAAGAAAAATCAACGGAGAATTATTGAGGGAAAGAAAAATCTGTTTGATATGTGGATTTTTCAAAATAAAATAATTACTAACTACTTTTGGGATAAAATTTTCCGGAGACACATACTTGAAAATTTACGCTTTCCCACGAATATGCGGTATGAGGATAGGTTCTTGTTTTCTGATGTATTGTGTGCTATCAATAAGTTATATATATCAGACAAAGGCGGTTATCATTATAGAAATCATTCTGGACAATTGACGAAACAATGTAATGTCGGATTGAAGCTAGACATGATAAAGGCAAATATCCATACGTTGGGTAATATTCCCATTGATTTTAAGGGGGCTTATATTCGTTGCTATTGGGATACGATAGTTTTATTGAAAGAGATACCTTCTGAAGAAATAGAACAATCAGTTATTTGTGAAATAAAAAAAATGTTTCCGTCGATTAAAACTATTTGGTTATCGAATGTTCCTTTAGGGATTAAATTGCAATTGACTAAAAAAAAGTTAGTCGGACATATTTTCTAATAATTATGAATGAGCTAATAACAAATCTAATTATATTTATTTTTTCATTTTGTCCATTGAAGCGTAAAAAAATCTTATTCTTTAGCTACTATGGAAGTCAATATGGTTGTAATCCAAAATATATAAGCGAATACATACAAGATAATTCTAATGACTATGATATTGTCTGGGCATTTAATACTCCTGAAAGGTATTCGATAGGTGGAATACGGAAAGTAAGGTATTACTCTTTGTCATTTTTCTATGAATTGTGTACAGCCAAGTTCATCGTAACAAATTATCGTATGCCTTTGTTTTTTAGGAAAAGAAAAAGGCAGATTTATATTCAGACTTGGCACAGTTCTTTACGTTTAAAAACCATCGAAAAAGATGCAGAGTCTAAATTGACACCTGAGTATGTCAAGATGGCCAAGCATGATTCAAAAGCCATTGATTGTCTGCTTTCAGGATGTAGGTATAGTACCGATATTTTCAAGTCTTCTTTTTGGTATGACGGATTTATATTGGAATGCGGAACTCCGCGGAATGACTTGTTCTTTACGCAAGTTTCTAATATCAGAAAGAAGATAGACTTTACATATTCCATTTCAGAGCATACAAGGATAGTTCTATATGCTCCCACTTTCAGAAAAGATTACAGTTTGGATTATTATAACATTGATTATACGAAACTTGTACAAGCATTGTCTGCACGCTTTGGAGGTGAATGGACGGTATTGGTTAGGTTGCATCCCCATCTTCAACAGTATTCCAGACAGTTATTGGCTGAAAGTAATGTCTTTGATGCTACATCGTATGATGATATACAGGAATTGTTGGCTGCATCGGATATAATCATTAGCGACTATTCATCTTTGATGTTTGATTTTTCCTTGACTGGAAGACCTTGTTTTTTATATCTGCCTGATTTAGAAGAATATACAAGGAATGATAGAAGATTATATTTTGACATAAAGAAGCTTCCTTATATCAAAGCTTATTCTAACGATGATTTGATTGAATCAATAAAACTGTTTGATGAAACAAATTACCGGAATGATTTAATAGATTTCAATAGTCAGATAGGTTCTTTTGAGAATGGGACTTCGTGTCAACAGATATTGTATTATATAAACAACAAATGTTAATTATAATGATATGGAAAAGAAGATTATAGGATATACTACCGGTGTGTTCGACATGTTTCACATCGGTCACCTGAATATATTAAAGAAAGCGAAAGAGCATTGTGATTATTTAATTGTAGGTGTATCTACTGATGAATTGTGTGAGAGTTACAAACACAAGAAACCGATTGTCCCTTATGAGGAGCGTAAGGCTATTGTGGAATCTATACGTTATGTTGATCAAGTGGTTCCACAAATAGACCGTGAAAAATATAAGGCCTGGGAAAAAATAGGATTTGACATAATGTTCGTAGGTGATGATTGGAAAAACTCTCCGTTATTCAATGAGTTGGAAGAGAAGTTTTCTAAAGTTAACGTTAAGATAGAATTCTTTCCTTATACGCGAGGTACTTCGTCCACTATGTTGCGTGAAAAGTTGAATCATATAATTTGAGATGGTATGAAAAAAAAAATATTGTTTGTCATAGATTCATTAATATGTGCCGGAGCAGAAAAAAGCCTGGTCTCATTATTAAATCAGTTGGATTATGATAGATTTGAAATCGATTTACAACTTTTTTCTTATGGGGGTGAATTTGAACAATTTCTTCCTGAAGAAGTGAATCTACTGACTCCACTGATGTATACCCGTTTCCTGAACAGTGGTTGTTCAAGACGTTTATTATCCTGCTTTAACGATACCAAGGCTAGACGGATGCTTCAGGCTAAATGGACGTTTTCTTATCAGCTTCGGACTCAAAAACCATTGAATAATATAAAAATAGCCAGGTTATATTGGGAATCTATTTCAAATAACATAGAGAACAATCCTAAAGAATATGACTTTGCTATTGCTTATGCCCAGGGAGTTCCTACCTTCTATGTGGTAGATAAGGTAAAAGCACTAAGGAAATTCGGTTGGGTAAATGTCAGTTATCATTTATCAGGATATGAAAAGTCATATCAGTCAAGATTTTACCAAATGTTGGATGGTATTGTTACAGTATCAGATTCTGCTTATGAGGTGTTCCGACTGGTTTATCCGGAATTTGCACATAAAATGAGAGTGATAAGAGATATTGTCGATACTGATTTGATTACAAAATTATCTGTACAGGACAATGGATATAACGATAACTTCCAAGGTGTAAGAATTCTGACTGTGGCCAGATTGAATAAACATCAAAAAGGATATGATATAGCTTTGGAGGCTTGTAGGTTATTGAAGGAACGTGGTATAAAATTTAAATGGTATGCGTTAGGAAGAGGTAATTATGAACAAGAGATGCGTACATATATAGCCAATAATAATTTGGATAATGATTTTATTCTTCTAGGTACTACAGCCAATCCTTATCCTTATTTCAGGGAATCTACGCTTTATGTCCAGACATCCAGACATGAAGGATACGGATTGTCAATAGCTGAAGCCAGGTTGTTGAACATACCGGTAGTGACAACAGAATTTGATGCTGTATATAATCAGATGGTTCCTGGAGAGAATGGTCTTGTAGTTCCACAAGATCCGGTAGCAGTAGCTGATGCTATAGAAAAAATGTTGACAGATAATAGCCTGTATAAGCATATAGTTACGTATTTACAAAGCGAAAAGAAAGGAAATCAAGAAGAAGTTGAAAAGTTTTACTCATTGCTGGAGGAATGAAGAAACGTATTTTCATAGCTATACATTATCTGGAAATCGGGGGAGCAGAAATCAGTCTGATTGGTCTGTTGAACTCTATGGATTACAGTCGTTATGAAGTAGATCTTTTTGTGTATAGCCACCAGGGAGAACTGATGAAATTGATTCCACCAGAAGTGAACTTGCTTCCGGAAATATCAAAATATGCTCAAATGGAACGACCTATGATTTCTGTGCTTAAAGGGGGGCATGTAGATGTGGTATTAGCGCGGTTGTGTGCAAAATTACAGTTTGCTCTTTATGCTAGGAGAGTGAAACCAAAAGATGGTTCTGCTGTTTTTCAGTATGTAGCCAATACTGTAACCCCGTGTTTGCCTTCTTTGCATAAATTAGGTTTGTATGATTTGGCAATCAGTTTCCTGACACCCCACAACATTGTATTGGAGAAAGTACAGTCACGGACAAAAATAGCCTGGATTCATACCGATTATTCCAAAATTGATGTAAATGCTTCCCTCGAATTACCGGTATGGAATGGTTATGATTATATTGCTTCCATATCTCCGGATGTATCACGAACTTTCCTTTCTGTTTTTCCATCACTTAAAGGAAAAATAGTAGAAATAGCCAATATTTTGTCCTCTGCTTTTGTTCGTAATAGGGCATCTGAGAAAACTGATCTTTCTGTATTCAAGAAAGAGAATATCAATTTATTATCGGTTGGACGTTTTTGCTATCCGAAGAACTTTGATAATGTTCCGGATATATTGTGTCGTATTCGGAAACAAGGGGTAAATGCATATTGGTATTTGATAGGTTATGGAGGTGATGAAGCATTGATTCGTCAGAGGATTCAAGAAGCCGGTATGGAGAAATATGTGGTAATATTGGGGAAAAAGGAAAATCCTTATCCCTATATAAAATCCTGTGATTTCTATATACAGCCTTCCCGATATGAAGGTAACTCAGTAACTGTACGGGAGGCACAGATGTTGTGTAAACCGGTTGTAGTTGCTAACTATCCTACGGCTGCCAGTCAGATTCAAAATGGTAAAGATGGTATAATCGTACCCTTGGAGAATGCAGCCTGTGCGGAAGGAATAGTTCAACTGATTCGGAATCCAGAACTACAGAACCGTCTGATTCAGTTCTTGAATGAACATGATTACGGAAACGAAAGAGAAATAGAAAAAATATATAGGTTTTTATGAATACACTGAAAAAGAGAAATTATTCGTTAGACTTGATTCGTGTAATTGCCTGCTTGATGGTCGTTATGATTCATGCACCTTTACCTATAGAAAAAGCCGATGAAATTTTTCTAAGTTCATTAAGTTATGTAACAGTCCCTTGTATAGGTCTTTTCTTTATGGTCTCAGGTGCGTTATTGCTACCAATTAAAGAAAAAAACGCTTCTTTCCTAAAAAGAAGGTTAAGTAAGATTATACTTCCAACTCTATTTTGGTCTATCGTCTATATCGGGTATAATTATTATCAAGGTGCAGACCGTATTTGGTGTAAAGAGATATTATCGTTACCTTTCTCAGCACAGGGTCATGGTGTGATGTGGTTTATGTACACTTTAACAGGTTTGTACTTGATTACTCCTATTCTTAGCCATTGGCTACATTCTTCTAGTAAAAGAGAACTGGAATTTTATCTGATTCTTTGGACAATAACCCTCTGTTATCCTTTGTTAGGTCTTTTCTTATTTATTCAAGCAGGAGTAACCGGCATTTTATACTATAACACGGGATATGTAGGATATTTTTTATTGGGACATTATTTGATGAAATATCCAGAGGCTATTTCTTGGAAGTTTTTGTTTCCATTAGTTATTATTTCGTTATTGGCTCCTGTATTTTGCAAATGGAAGCAATATGAAGTTGATTTTTATTCTATGTTTTGGACTTTATCTATCTTTGTTGCTATATGTTGTACCGCATGGTTTAAAGGTTTAATCCAATATGGTAAGATAATTATTAAATTTGAAAAAATACGTAGTTGTATTGTCCTGATATCAAATTTGTCATTTGGAATCTATTTAATGCATATTTTTGTGATGCGTTATATAATCTGGAAATGGGATTGGATTCAGAATATAGATAATTATATGGGACAAACTTTTATGATCGTCATATTAACTTTTTCATTATCTCTGTTGGGTTGTTATCTGTTGAGTTTTATACCAGGTGCGATTTATGTAATTGGATATAAACAAATAAAACAAAGATGAAATTACTCTATATTACGAATGGTATAACAGGTATAGGTGGATTAGAGCGTGTGTTATCCATTAAAGCTTCCTATTTGGCAGAACAATTGAGGTATGATGTTCATATTATCACATTAAATGAGAAAACAGACAAGCCCTTCTATACATTCAGTCCTAAAATCAAGTTTCATAATGTAAAAACGAGAGGAAATGGATTGTGTTATCTTTATTCATACATTACTGGTATCAATAGAATCATAAATAATATTTTACCTGATATAATATCTGTTTGTGATGACGGTTTAAAAGGATTATATGTTCCTGTATGGATTAAGAGACAAAACGCTTCAATTATATATGAGCGGCATGCCTCATTAAAGTTGAACCAATCAGTGATACAATCTTTTTTGATAAAACTGGGTGGTTTATTGTATGACAGAGTGATTGTACTGACAAAATACAACCTGACGGAATGGATAGGCCATAACTTGAAGGTTATACCTAACCCGCTTTCTTTCATACCGAAGGAAAAATCTAAACTGGATCAAAAGAAGATTATCTGTGTCGGGAGCTTGTCTCATAATAAAGGGTACGATTTGCTCATTGAAGCCTGGAGTAAAATAGCTATGGAGTTTCCTGACTGGGAAATAAATGTTTACGGGAAAGGAGAAATTCGCTTATACGAAGAGATAGTTCAGGAAAAAGGCATAAATAACATCTGTTTTTGTGGTCCAACAAATAATGTTATGGAGAAAATGATGAATGCCTCATTATTAGTATTACCATCTCGTTCTGAAGGATTTGGTATGGTATTGATTGAGGCTATGGCATGCGGTCTGCCTTGTGTTGCATTTGATTGTCCTTGCGGGCCTCGTGATATTATACAGGATGGGGAAAATGGCTTGTTGGTTCCAGCGGAAAACGTAGAATTACTGGCAAAAAGTATCAAACAGTTAATTACCGATAATCAAATGTTACATGCTATGGGAGCTAATGCCTGTAAAAGTATTGGGCAGTTTAGCGTAGAAAATGTATGCCAGGTTTGGAATAAATTGTTTCATGAATTAATAAAGTAATATGCAATTTGATCCTTCACTATATAATCCCACATATCTTTATAGTCTTTTATTGCTGACATTGTTTTATGTGGCCAAAATTTATAATAAAGACGAGGTATTGATTGACGAAAATACTAATAACCCATTGATATTGATATATGTAGGTTTATTTGTGTATTTTGTTGGTCTCCGCCCTATTTCAGGTTATTATTTTGGAGATACATCTAATTATGCTTTGACATATAATTATTTTGTTAATGGAGTGAAAATATATGATCCGGAATCTTCTGAATGGGTGTTTGAATGGATGCAATATCACTGTTCAAAACTGATGGATGTACATGGTTTCTTTCTATTAATAGAAATCCTGTATGTGGTGCCAGTCTTGTGGGCTTGCAAGAAGCTTGTTCCCAATCATTACGCAATGTTGTTTGTTGTATGTATGGGTGCGTTTTCTTTTTTCAGTTATGGAACCAATGGGATACGTAATGGAATGGCTTGCAGTTTAATCATAGTATCAATAGCATGTATAAACCAAAATCTTTCTTACAAAATAATAGGAATTGTACTTGCGTTTTTGGCTTTTAATATCCATCGTTCAACAGCACTTCCTATTGTATGTATCTTAGGGTCATTCTTCGTAAAAGATACACGATATATAATGGGTTTTTGGGTAGCTTCAATATTCATCTCATTAGTAGCCGGTGGTGCTGTTGAATCATTCTTCACCGGATTAGGCTTTGATGACAGAATGGGAGGATACTCCAGTCAGAATATTGATGCTTCCATGTTCAGTTCAACGGGTTTTCGTTGGGATTTTCTATTGTACAGTTCAATGCCTATCTTGTTGGGATACTATGTGGTGTTTGTCCGTCGGGTTTGGGACAAGAATTACTTATTATTGTTGAATACATATATTTTATGTAATTCATTCTGGGTAATGATGATTCGAGCTTCTTATTCTAATCGTTTTGCGTATCTGTCATGGTTTATGTATGCCTTAGTGCTAGCTTATCCATGCTTAAAACTGCCAGTTTGGGAAGACCAGGGAAGAAAAGCCGCACTTATTTTTATGGCGCATTTTGCATTTACTTTTTACATGTTTATATAATAAATGGGAAATAAAACATTAACGATATTTACTCCGGCATATAACCGGGCACATACAATAACTCGTACTTATGAAAGTCTCTGCCGTCAGACCTGTAAAGATTTTGAATGGCTGGTAATTGACGATGGCTCTACTGACAATACGTGTAGATTAGTTGAAAAATGGATTGAAGAGGATATAATACCGATTCGATATATTTACCAGCATAATCAGGGAATGCATGGGGCTCATAATACTGCATATAAGAATATAGAAACAGAACTTAATACTTGTATTGATTCAGACGACTATATGCCGGACGATGCCGTAGAAAAAATCTGTTCTTTCTGGAAAGAACATGGCTCTGACCGATATGCCGGTATTATTGGTTTGGATATAACTGAAAACGGTAAAGTTATCGGTAGCAGTTTTCCAAAAGGACTCAAGGAAACAGCACTCGGTGACTTCTATTCGAGGGGAGGGAGTGGAGATAAAAAACTGGTGTATCGTACTTCTGTAATCCGACAATATCCGGAGTACCCTATTTTTGAGGGAGAGCGGTATGTGGGTCTGGCTTACAAATACATGCTGATAGACCAGGACTATACACTCTTGACCTTGAATGAACCCCTTGTGGTTGTGGAATATCAAGTAGACGGTTCGAGTGTTAATATGTACCGTCAATATTGGAATAATCCGAAAGGATTTGCTTTTTTTAGAAAAACGGAAATGGTGACTACAAAATCTTTAAAAAGAAGATTTATGGTGTGCATACATTATGTTTCAAGTTCATTTATATCCAAAAACAAACATTTTATTGAGGAATCACCAAGAAAGCTGGCTACCATATTATCTGTTCCCTTTGGTTATTTGCTTTATAGATATATTGCCCATAAAGTGAAAAAAAACTCAAAAATGAATATACTTAAATGAAAATACTTCAGGTTATAACGTCCTTACAGATTGGTGGAGCTGAAAAACTGGTGGTGGATATGGTTCCACTTATGAGAAAAGAAGGGCATTCAGTAGATATATTGCTATTCAATGGAGTAGACACTTCATTCAAAAAACAATTGCAGGAACAAGGAATACGGATTTTTTCATTTGGATACGGTAGTTCTGTATATAATCCGAAGTTTATTTTCAGATTGATTCCTATTATCAAACAATACGATATTGTACATGCGCAT
The DNA here is from genome assembly GCF_024733815.1 of Bacteroides sp. ET336. Lineage (NCBI taxonomy): Bacteria > Pseudomonadati > Bacteroidota > Bacteroidia > Bacteroidales > Bacteroidaceae > Bacteroides > Bacteroides sp. ET336. The sequence goes on along the minus strand of NZ_JANRHK010000008.1, from coordinate 11,985 downwards.
AATACTGCTTGCCAATATTTTGTTGCAATTGCAAAATTTCTTGTTTTTGAAAATAAAACTATAATTGTAACAACAGAACATTCTACCAACAATAGACGACGGAAAATCTTTGGCTTTAAACACTTTGATAAATGGATGTACAGTCAATATAATGCTATCGTGACAATATCTGACAAAGCAACAGAAAATCTAATCGGTTTTTTAAATAACAGATATCCGATATTTACTATATACAATGGTATTAATATCCAGAATTTTATTTATAATAATCCAATAGATCGTGAGACTTTTAATTCTACAAGACATGATGATATTGTTGTATGTATGATTGCCGGTTTCAGAATTGAAAAAGATCAAGATACACTCATTAAAGCTATGAAATTATTACCAGATAATTATAAATTATGGTTAGTTGGTGATGGGGTCAGGCGTACAGAATTAGAAGAACTAGTTAAATCATTGAATTTATATAATAGAGTTTTTTTTAGCGGTATCCGTTCCGATATTCCTCAGATTTTGAAAGCTTCAGACATTATTGTCATGTCCTCTCATTGGGAAGGTCTCTCATTGTCCTCTTTGGAAGGAATGAGTGTAGGTAAACCATTTATCGCAAGTGATGTCGATGGCCTGCACGAAACAGTTAATGGATATGGCTTACTGTTTCCTCATGAGGATTATCAGACCTTGGCCAAAATTATTTTAGACCTAATAAAAGATAAAGACTACTATAAAAGAGTATCAGATGCGTGTTTAAATCGTGCATTGCAATTTGATGTCCAAAATACAGTCAATCGTTATCTGAATTTATATCAAAGAATATACAATAAAACAGAATTATGATTAGTGTAATTGTTCCTATATATAATACAGAAAAGTATTTGCATAATTGTATAAGAAGTATTCTGAGCCAGACATATAAGGATTTACAAATTATACTAGTTGATGATGGCTCTACCGATCTGTCGGGAAAAATAGCTGATAGTTATGCCCAACAGGATAGGAGATGTATAGTTATTCATCAAAATAATAAAGGTCTTTCAGAAGCTAGAAATACAGGGATGCGTTATGCCGCAGGTGAGTATCTAACTTTTGTTGATTCTGACGATTATATTCACCCCCGAATGTTGGAAATACTTCATAATACGCTTAATAATAGTTCTGCTGATTTTTCCATGGTATTACATGAGAAGGTATATGAATATTCTGATCCGCTTCCATTATCTATGAATTCAGATGTAACATTTACGCTTAATCAAACAGAACTGTCACGACGCTTTTGGAATATAGGATTTACCAAGTGTTATGAAATCAGTGTGATGGATAGTCATGTTGTTTGGGGGAAACTGTTTAGAAGAAATTCTGTATCAGGATTTCGATTTAAATCTATTAGGGCAGAAGACGTTGAATTTTGTAGCAGGTTTTATTTACAGTTGAAATCAGTTATTGTTGTAAATCGAAAATTATATTATTACGTACAACAAAACGGTTCAATTGTACATAATCTATCAGTAACATCATATATCAATATAATGAAAACCTATCATTTATGTTTGGATGAAATTCCTAATCAATATACATTTATCAGATCCTTATGTATTCAAAGATTATATTGGAAAATGATAGATACCATTCAGAAACTTAAAAAAACAGAACAGGAATTTACGGTAAAAGAAACAGCAAAAAACATTGTGAATAAAACTATTATTGAATTTCTGTTACATAAGGATATAGCATTTAGAACCAAATTACAAACGGTTATACACCTGATAAAGAATATATTGTTATAGAGATTGTATGTTGAATACAGTATTTGATGTTTTCTTGTATTTGAATGGTTGTTTCACAAATTATACTTTCATTTCTTATCCGTATAATTTTGAATCTTTTAAGTTTTTAATATGAAAATTCTTAGAATATCAACAGTTCCAATTTCACTGGAAACTTTTTTAAAGGGACAGTTGAAAATGTTAAATCAATATTACCAGATTATAGGTGTTTCATCTCCAGGAGAAGCTTTGGAAAAAGTACATGAACGTGAGGGAATCAGGGTTATACCGCTACCTATGGAACGCCGGATATCTCTGATTAAAGATTTTATTTCACTAATAAGAATGATTTTTCTTTTGATAAAAGAACGTCCGGATATGATTCATTCCATTACTCCGAAAGCCGGGTTAATTTCAATGTTAGCGGGATGGATTACCCGTGTGCCTGTCAGGATGCACACGTTTACAGGTCTGGTATTTCCGACAGCGACCGGATTCAAACAGAAAATTCTGATAATGATGGACAGACTGATTTGTGCATGCGCAACCCACATCAATCCGGAAGGAAACGGAGTAAAAAATGATTTGATAAGATATAGAATCACTTCTAAACCGCTTCATATCATTGCCAACGGAAATATAAGCGGGATTGACTTGACACATTACCAGCGTACAGTCGAGATTCTCAACCGAGCTCAACAGTATAGGGAAGATCATGTTTTTACATTCTGTTTTGTAGGAAGAATGGTGAGAGAGAAAGGCATTAACGAACTTGTATCAGCCTTTGTAAAACTACACCAGAAGTATGCATACGTCAGACTTATATTGGTAGGTCCGTTCGAAAGGGAACTGGATCCAGTAAACAAATCTACAGAGGAACAGATATTACACCATCCCGCTATTCTTTTTATGGATTTTCAGAAGGATATTCGCCCGTTTATGGTAGCTTCAGATGCTTTGGTTTTTCCAAGTTATAGAGAAGGATTTCCAAATGTAGTGATACAAGCCGGTGCCATGGATATTCCTTCCATCGTTACTAATATAAATGGTTGCAATGAGATTATTATTCCCGGAGAAAATGGAGTGATTATCGAACCACGAAATGAGGAACAACTCTATCAGGCAATGGAAACTTTTATAATGCATCAGGATAAAGTTAAGGAAATGGCTACAAAGTGCCGGAAATTGGTGGCTGACAGATATGACCAGAAAATCGTATGGGATGCTTTATTGGAAGAATATAAAAATTTAAGTAAAGTTATTAACAATGTATAAGAACTTTTTTAAACGGTTTTTGGATTTAACGATTGTACTGGTAGCGTTATTGATTATCTGGCCAATTTTATTGGTTATTACTTTTTGGCTTCAAATAGCCAATAAAGGAGCAGGTGCTTTCTTTACCCAAACGAGACCTGGTAAAAACGGTAAATTGTTCAAGGTCATTAAATATAAAACAATGACTGATGAAATGGATCAGCATGGTAATTTACTTCCCGACGCACAGAGATTAACTAAGGTCGGTAAGTTTATCCGTTCTACTTCCATTGACGAATTACCTCAATTAATCAATGTTTTGAAAGGAGATATGGCATTAATCGGTCCTCGTCCACTGTTACCCCAATACCTGCCATTATATAGTAAAGAACAGGCGCGTCGTCATGAAGTACGTCCGGGCATAACGGGATGGGCGCAAATAAACGGTAGAAATGCAATCAGTTGGACACAGAAATTTGAATATGATGTATGGTATGTAGATAATTGTTCTTTTTTACTTGATCTAAGAATATTTTTTCTGACAATTAAAAAGGTATTCATTAGAGAAGGTATCTCGCAAGAAGGACAAGCTACGATGGAATTTTTTAATGGTAATAATTAAATGCAACTATGTATTTATATGGAGCAAGCGGGCATGCCAAGGTCATCATTGATATCTTGGAGGCTAATCAGATAATGATAGAGGGATTAATTGACGATAATCCGGAAGTGAATGAATTATTGGGTTACCCTGTTTTTCATCATCAAAAAGATTTTTCGCCTTTGATTATCAGTATCGGTAACAATGGTATTAGAAAAAAAATAGCAGAAAACATATCTGCTGAGTTTGGAACGGCCATTCACCCATCAGCTATTGTTTCTCCTAAAGTGACTGTTGATGTAGGTACTGTCGTAATGCAGGGAGCCGTTATTCAGTCGTGTGCACAGATTGGGAAACATTGTATAATCAACACAGGTGCTTCTGTTGATCATGAATGTGTCATTGGGGATTATGTACATATTTCTCCTCATGCTACTTTGTGTGGAAATGTTCATGTAGGAGAAGGAAGCTGGATTGCTGCCGGAACAATTGTTCTTCCCGGAGTAAAAATAGGGAAATGGTCTGTGATAGGAGCTGGTTCTGTTGTTGCCAAAGATATTCCTGATGGAGTTTTGGCAGTTGGGAATAGATGTAAAATACTCAAAAAACTATAAATATGAAGCGTATCTATCTGTGTCTCGCTCACATGAGTGGGATTGAAATGAAATACATCCAGGAAGCGTTTGATACGAACTGGGTGGTGCCTTTGGGTCCGAATGTGAACGGATTTGAAGAGGATTTGAAAGAGTTTGTAGGAGGCGACAAGGAAATTGTTGCACTTTCTGCCGGTACAGCAGCCGTACATCTGGCCTTATTGGCTTGTGGTGTCGGTCCGGGAGATGAAGTGCTGGTGCAGAGCTTTACCTTCTGTGCATCGGCAAATCCGGTAACTTACTTAGGTGCTAAACCGGTGTTTGTGGATTCTGAGGCGGAAACCTGGAACATGGATCCTGTTTTGCTTGAAAAGGCCATTTTAGATCGTATTGATAAGACAGGAAAGAAACCGAAGGCTATTGTCCCGGTTTATCTGTATGGTATGCCGGCAAAAATAGATGAAATAATGGCTGTGGCAGATAGATATGAGATTCCGGTGATAGAAGATGCTGCTGAAGGGATGGGGAGTCGTTACAACGGAAAGATGTGTGGGACTTTTGGACGTTTTGGGGTCTTGTCGTTCAACGGAAATAAGATGATTACTACTTCCGGGGGAGGGGCATTGATTTGTCCTGATAAGGAAACCAAGCAAAAGATTATGTTTTATGCTACCCAGGCTAGGGAGGCTTATCCGTATTACCAGCACGAAACAATAGGTTATAACTACAGGATGTCGAACATCTGTGCTGGTATCGGACGTGGACAGATGACAGTGCTTGAAGAACATATAGCGCATCATAAACATGTGGCATCGCTATATAAAGAACTATTGGCTGATGTAGAGGGAATAACACTGCACGAAAATCCTTCGGAGAAATATGACAGTAACTATTGGCTTAATACTATACTGCTGGATTCTGAATTGAAAGTAAAGGGAGAGGAATGTGCATACAAGACTACAGTTGCAGGAGTTGTGGGTGGAGCTGCTGGAGTGATTCATCAGGTCGCTTCAGCACATACGGACTGTGAACCTAATACTAATGTGGAAGCTATGCGTTTGGAATTGGATGCTGCAGGTATTGAAACCCGCCCTTTATGGAAACCTATGCATTTGCAGCCTGTATTTAAGGACAATATGAACTTTCAGAATGGTGTGAGTGAGGATTTGTTTAAGAAAGGACTTTGTCTGCCAAGTGGTCCTTGTGTAACTGACGATGATGTTTATTATATTGTGAATGAAATAAAAAAACTTATATAGGATTATGAATTTGTGTTTTAGATTTTTTAGCCTGTTGATGATAGTGCTTTTGACCGGATGTGTCAGTCAGAAAAAGGTATTGTACTTACAAGATTTGGAGGAACAGGAGAAGATTAAAATAAACGGTAGTTATGATGTAAAAATTACTTATGATGATCTGCTGGGTATTACGGTGAACAGCAGAAATCCGGAACTGACGCTACCTTTTACTTTGCAGACCGGGTCTGCTGGGGCATTTCCCGCTACAAGTGTATCCGGAGGTTCGGGACAAAAGGGGATAGAATATCTTGTTGATTCGAAAGGTGATATTGACTTTCCTATACTGGGAAAAATTCATGTGGTGGGAATGACACGCATGGAATTGACTAATTATATAAAACGCAGACTTATTGACGAGGATTATATCAAAGATCCGATTGTGATTGTAAAATTCCTTAATTTTAAAGTATCAGTGTTAGGGGATGTAGGTTCTCCAGGGGTTATTAATGTGAGTTCGGATAGAATTACTATTTTTGAAGCTATAAGTCAGGCCGGTGATTTGGCTATAACAGGAAGAAGGTATAATGTGACTGTAATCAGGGAAGAAAATGGAGAACGTGTTACTTACTATCTTGATTTACGTTCGAAGGATGTATTTGATTCTCCTTGTTTTTATCTTCAACAAAATGATTTGGTTTATGTAGAACCTAGTAGGAACAAGATTAGACAGGGAGATACAAACCAATTTACGAGGATTACTACTTGGACAACATTAATTTCATTTGCAATGTCTGTTGTAACTTTAATAATTGTTTCGAAATGATGACTGAAAATAATCAACCGAGAAAGAAACAGACCGATATGGGTCTGAATGTAATGGACTTTCTGAAAATTGCTTTGGCAAACTGGGTATGGTTTTTACTATCTGTAATAGTATGTGGAGGATTGGCTTATTATAAGCTGAAGAAATCACCATATATATACTATCGTTCCGCATCAATCCTAATAAAAGACCAAGGTAGCGGTACGAGAACTGCTGATGCTTCGTCGGCTTTTTATGAAGTGTCAACTCTTAGAATGAAAAATTCTATTGAAAATGAAATTCTTATATTCAAGTCGCAACGGCTTATGCAGGAGGTGGCAAAAAAACTTAATCTGGATGTATATTATTCCATAAAAGGTAAGTTCCGTGATTTTGATTTGTACCATGAGTGTCCTGTGGTTCTTTCATTTCCTGAAGCAAGGTATAATTCTTCTTTTTCACTTAAAGTAACACCCACGACACAAGAGAAAGTAGTACTTACTGATTTCTCTTCTTCGTCATGGAATGGAAAAGCTATAGTGGCAGAAATGAATGATACAGTTGTTACTCCTATAGGTAAGGTAGTTGTTACTCCAAGTCTGTTTTATTCAAAAGATCATTTTGGTTCTCAATATACAGTGACAAAAGCAAATATGGTAAGAGTTGCAGCCAGATATAATGCCGCACTACAAGTATCGGTAATGAGTAACGGGGCAAGCATGATTAAACTTGGTATTTCAGATGTCTCTCCGAGAAGGGCTGAAGATATTATTAATACATTGATAGATGTTTACAATCAGGATGCCATTGACGATAAAAACCGAATATCTGTGAATACTGCAAACTTCATTAATGAACGTCTAATCATTATAGAACAGGAACTGGGAGGAGTGGAATCGCAGATTGCTGCCTTTAAAAGTCATAACAGGCTTACTGACATTGCTTCGCAGACAGGAACGTTTATGGAGGCTTCGAGCAGATATCAACAGGAAGGTGTTGCAATAGAGGGGCAACTCGCTCTTACGAATTATATTAGGGATTATTTGGTCGATCCTACTAAAAGCAATGAATTGATTCCTTCAAACACTGGTATATCTGATGTTAATATTGAAGGACAGATATCACAGTATAATGCTTTAATGCTGCAACGCGATAAGTTGCTTACGAACAGCAGTACGAAAAACCCGGTAGTAATGGATATGAATAATACATTGGCAGCTATGAAGCAGACCATGATTCGTACGGTTGATAATCTGATTGCGGCACTTAACATGAAACTTAATAATATTAAGGGTGAAGAGGAAAGAGCGTTGAGGCGTATTGCTGCTGTTCCAAGTCAGCAGAAATATGTTTTGTCAGTGGAACGACAACAGAAAATCAAGGAGTCTCTTTACATTTATTTGCTCAACAAGCGTGAGGAGAATGCACTGACACAATCTATGGCAGAAACAAATGCACGTATAATTGATCCTGCAATGGGTAGCAATGCACCAATTTCGCCAAACGGGCAGCAAATATTAATGATAGGCATTTTGCTGGGATTGGCTATTCCGGCTGCGGTACTGGTTATTATTAGTCTTTTGGATACGACTGTAAGAACAAAGAAAGATGTAACTGGTGTTTTATCGGTACCTTTCCTTGGTGAAATACCACAACGTGCTAGAGTGAAAGGCGAGGATAAGTATTCTTTAGCTGTAAAAGCAGACAGTATTGATGCGGTATCTGAGGCTTTCAGAATATTGCGTACAAACATGGCATTTATGAGTAGCGATGGGAACCCCGTGAAAAGTATTATGATTACTTCATTGAATGTAAGTGCCGGTAAAACTTTTATTTCTGCAAATTTAGGAATGACGCTGGCTCTTACTGGAAAGAAGGTAGTTTTAGTGGATTTGGATATTCGTAAGGGTACTCTTAGTATCAGGATGAGAAAACAGAAACTTGGTGTAACAAATTTCCTGGCTGGTAGCATTACAAATATTGATGAACTTATTTTTAAATCTGATTTGAATGAAAATTTAAGTATGATTTACAGTGGTCCGGTACCTCCAAATCCGGCTGAATTGCTTCTTAGCAATAAGCTTAATGAATTGATAGAAGGATTGAAAGAAAGGTTTGATTATGTTTTGTTGGATAATGTTCCTTCTAATATGGTAGCTGATGCCATGATTGTAAATCGTGTGGCTGATCTCACTCTTTATGTTATAAGGGCTGGGAAAATGGATCGTAGGCAATTAGGTGAAGTGGAGCAGTTGTTTACTGATGGAAAACTAAAGAATATGGCGATTGTACTTAATGGTGTGAAGATGCACAAAAAGGGGTATGGTTATTATGGATATTATGGCTACGGATATGGCTATACTTCTGATAAAAAAAAGAAAAAACTTTTTTAAGATTGATTTTCTTACAAGTTACTAGTATATGAGGAACCATAAAAATGAAGAGGCATTTTTGGAATTGTTGAGATGCGGTATATGGGGAAAGACTCCAAACAGTGAGTTTTTTAAGGAGTTGACTCAGTTTGATTGGCTTGAAATATACATGATTGCAGGCAAACAGACCGTGCTTGGTATTTGCCTTAAGTCAATAATGAATCTGCCAAATAATATGAAACCGCCTACCAAACTATTGCTTCAATGGATAGGGGTGAACAGATTTATTGAGGCGGAAAATTATAAAAAAATGCAAGTCTGGAAGGAATTGAATGCCAAATTTGAAGCTGTAGGTATTTTTCCTATTGTTCTAAAAGGTATGGCCGTAGCTAAATGGTATGCACATCCTATGTCAAGACAATCCAGTGATATTGATATATTTATACCAGAAAGGTTCGATGAATGTATTAGTATCTTGAACAGTTGGGGCATAAAAAGTAAGCATAAAAGTCAACACGATACAATTGTGTATAAAGGTGTGACAATTGAAATTCATCCAGATATTCTAACAACACCATATAAACCTAAAATGGATTTTACGGTTGAAAATGAAATTGTAGGAGATATGTATTTGAGAGTTCCTGATGCGAATATTAATAGTATATTGTTACTTTCACATGCTGCAGGTCATTTTTTGATTCCTGGCATAGGATATAGGTTTTTATGTGATTGGGCTGTATTCTTAAAAAACAATTATGAGAAAATAGACTGCAAATTGGTTTTGAAAGAGACTAGAAGGATGGGAATGAACAGATTTGTTACTGAATTTTCTGAATTGGCAAGAGTGAAATTAGGATTGGAATTCCCTAGTTTGGAAAAATGGACAGAAGGAACGCAAAAGAAATATCTTGTGATGCTTTCGGAAGAGCTTTTTGAACAGGGTGATTTTGGAGCAATTAATTTTCAGAAAGATTTTAAAGGTAACAAGTTTAAATTTGCATTGCATATTTTTAAAAGCTTATTACATAGCCGATATTATTGGCCTAAATTATTTTGGAGGAGGGCTCCAAAATTTATGTATAAATTGATACGTGGTTATTTCGTTGGACTTTTTTCTGTAAATATTCACGATTGATTTGTTGAAATCTTTGATAATCATCATAAAAGCCGGTTAATTCATTGAAATGTGAATTTGCCGGCTTATGTTTTTATACTCTTAAAATGTTATCGCAGTATTCTGCAGCTTCGGTTCTATGGGTAATAAGGATAATTGTTTTGTTTGGTGAGAAATTCATTAAACGATTAAAAAGTATTTTTTCTGTTTCTTGGTCAAGCGAAGCACTTATTTCGTCTAAAAGTAAAATATTGGCAGGTTTAAGTAATCCGCGTGCTATTGCGATTCGTTGTGCTTGTCCTTCACTTAGCCCGGTGCCTTGTTCTCCACACATAGTATTTAAACCATCTGGGAGATCATATACAAAATCGGCTACTGCTGTATGAAGTGCGTCTGCTATCTCTTTTTCTGTTGCATGTGGGTAGCTTAAAAGTAAATTCTCTCTAATTGTTCCGCTAAAGAGAGTATTCCCTTGTGGAACATAAGAAATATTGCATCGTGTACCTGTTGAGATTTCAAGAGATTCATATTTATCATAAATTTTAATGCTTCCTTCTGTTGGCTTAAGCAATGATAATATGAGACGGAATAGTGTGGTTTTGCCTCTTCCTGTATGTCCAAGAATGGCTGTATGGCTTCCTGGAGTAAAATCGTGACAGAATGATTGGTATATATTTTGTGACTCACCAGGATATGAATAACTTACATTCTGAAATTTTATTCCTGATGCAAAAAGTAATTTTTTTTGTGGAAAAATTTCTTCTGTTTTGATGTTTTCTATTTCTAACAGACGATCAATGGATGTAGAGGCATGAATGAAACCAGGAATGATTTGTGCCAGTCCAACGGTAGGACGTTGTATTTGTCCGACTAATTGCAGGAAGGCTGTCATGATTCCGAATGTTATACTACCTTCGTGCAGACTGAAGCATCCCCATACAAATGCTACCATATATCCGCAGGTAAATCCTATAGAAAGTGTAGATTTTGATGTTAATGTAAACTTCAGGCGTTTCATTATATGTTGATATACGTTTTTTTGAAGCGTTTCTAATTTTTTACTTGCATATTTTTCTGCTTCTAATGCACGAAGTATTGAAGCTTGTTGAAGCCCTTCTTGTATTTGTGATTGTACCTTACTTTCGTAATCGCGTATTACTTCTGTCATTTTACGTAAACGTTTGCTAAGGAGTTTTCCTATTACCATGAATATTGGAAGTATCATGACCAATATCCATGCTAAACGTCTATCAAATTGTATTAGTATCCATAATGCTCCAATTAATTGAGTAGTAATAATTAAGACTGTAGGGAAAGATGTTGTAATATTTGAAGTGACAATTCTGACATCTTCTTCAAGCCTAGCTGTGAGGTCTCCTGAATGATAACTTCCCCTTTTGTATATAGGAGATATGAGGAGATGGTCGAATAGTCGTTGTCTTAAATTGTTACGCATTAAGTTTTCAGCTTGTGTATAAAGAAAGCTGTTTATTATGTTTAATAATAATTCAAATATGAAAAGTATAGCTAAAATTATGGTTTCTCGTAATATGCTTCCGGCTACATCCCCAGTAGCAATGTCGACCATATGTTTTGAAACTAATATAAATAATAATCCTACAAAGACCTTTAAAATGCCGAATATTGTACCTATTATGAGATGTGGTTTGATACCTTTAGAGGAAATATTTATCCAAGATAGATATTTCCTGAACCTTATAATACTGAATTTAATCATTTGTTATGTAATTAATTTATGATGTTGTATATAGTTGTATTATGGTTTACTTTTTTGTTCTTTAATATTTGTTGATAAATGGATGTCTAAACATTACACTTGATTATAACGATATAGTTTGAAGAGTGATATAAAACAAGATAATATATAGATGTAATTATATACAAATGCTTACTAAATCTTTAAATATAATTTATAAAGTTATTCTAAATTGATAATATGAACAAATTTTCTAATATGAAATTCAAAACTATAATACTATTTTCAATTATAGAATTGGTAGTATTAATATAGTAATCAATTACAAAACAATTATGTTTAATGCTAAAAATTCTGTTAGTTTATTTAAGATAATTCCACTTGACTTTGATATGTTTTAAAACAATCTATTATGAATAGCTTAATTAAACAATAAATGATAGTGATCTCTGAATATCTTGTAAGTGTTAAAATTATACAGAGGAGCATAATTGGGTTTCCTAAAAACGGTAAACAGAAGACTTCAAG
>NZ_JANRHK010000079.1:0-242 GCF_024733815.1 Bacteroides sp. ET336 | reverse complement strand
TTCCAGTTCCGCAATCTTCAGCCCCTCGAACATCTCCCTCTTTCCGCTGAAATAAGTCTCCAGCGTGGAGATAAGAAGACTCTTTCCGAACCTGCGCGGACGGCTCAGAAAGTAATATACACCGTTATTTACCAGGTCATATATCAGATCCGTCTTGTCTATATAAAGATAACCGCCTTCGCGTATCTTTTCAAAATTCTGTATTCCTATAGGGTATTTCATGTAAGTCAATTAAAAATTAA
>NZ_JANRHK010000078.1:0-273 GCF_024733815.1 Bacteroides sp. ET336 | reverse complement strand
GAAGGCGTGGCGCGAGCCACTCTGGAGCGTATGGAAAAGCAAATGTAGGTATAAGTAACGATAAAGGGGGTGGGAAACCCCCTCGCCGAAAGACTAAGGTTTCCTGATCAACGCTAATCGGATCAGGGTAAGTCGGGACCTAAGGTTCAGCCGAACGGCGAGACCGATGGCAGAAACGGTAAAGATTCCGTTACTACCTCCAATGGTGACGTGGAGACGCAGCAGTGACACCACCGCCGGCTGACGGAATAGCCGGTTAAAGAGTGTAGACGT
>NZ_JANRHK010000077.1:0-276 GCF_024733815.1 Bacteroides sp. ET336 | reverse complement strand
GTAGTAAGGGGCTAACGCAGGGAACTGAAACATCTTAGTACCTGCAGGAAAAGAAAATAACAATGATTCCCCCAGTAGTGGCGAGCGAACGGGGAAGAGCCCAAACCTCTTATGTTACGGCATAAGCGGGGTTGTAGGACCACAACGTTGCAAGAACTCTTGTGAGAAGAACGATCTGGAAAGTTCGACCACAGACGGTGACAGTCCGGTATTCGAAGCAAGACGAAGCATAGTGGTATCCTGAGTAGCGCGGAACACGAGGAATTCTGCGTGAAT
>NZ_JANRHK010000076.1:0-277 GCF_024733815.1 Bacteroides sp. ET336 | reverse complement strand
ATTTGTAAGGGGCTAACGCAGGGAACTGAAACATCTTAGTACCTGCAGGAAAAGAAAATAACAATGATTCCCCCAGTAGTGGCGAGCGAACGGGGAAGAGCCCAAACCGCTTATGTTACGGCATAAGCGGGGTTGTAGGACCACAACGTTGCAAGAAATTTCGTGAGAAGAACGATCTGGAAAGTTCGACCACAGACGGTGACAGTCCGGTATTCGAAGCGAAACGAAGCATAGTGGCATCCTGAGTAGCGCGGAACACGAGGAATTCTGCGTGAAC
>NZ_JANRHK010000075.1:0-278 GCF_024733815.1 Bacteroides sp. ET336 | reverse complement strand
CTCCTGTACTCATTCTGCAACTCCTCGTCATCTATGGCCTGCAGCATCGGTTTGTCGTATTCGTCCACCAGGATAACCACCTGCTTCCCTGTCTTCTCATACGCACGACCTATCACGTACATAAATCTCTCCTCAGGCGACCTGTCTTTCTTCTCGTCGCCGTATTCAGCCTCCCACATCTCAAGGTGCATGTTCAGAATTTCCAGAAGCGAAGCCTTATTCTCATATCGCTTCGTATTCAGGTCCAGATGCAGCACAGGATATTCCGTCCATTCCTT
>NZ_JANRHK010000074.1:0-287 GCF_024733815.1 Bacteroides sp. ET336 | reverse complement strand
ATGAAATTCCCATGAGATAAAAAAATCACGCCAAAGAGAATGTAAATAGTCAAGCTGAAGTTACCTTTGTATAGTGTAACCCTAAATGTATCAGTTATGGCAGAAGTGACATTCCCTCAGTTGATACAGCGTGCTTGCGGTATCGACGTCCATCTGAAGGTTGTGGTGGCGACAATAGACGGAGTAGGCATCCAACGTGATACCCGCTCATTCAAAACCTTCACGAGTTCTTTGAATGAATTGAAAGAATGGCTATTGTCCAATGGTGTAACGCATGTGGCAATGGA
>NZ_JANRHK010000073.1:0-304 GCF_024733815.1 Bacteroides sp. ET336 | reverse complement strand
TGTTTATGCTTCTTGTACTACAGGCAAGTTTGTTTAATTAAATATTGGGGGATTAGCTCAGCTGGCTAGAGCACCTGCTTTGCACGCAGGGGGTCAACGGTTCGAATCCGTTATTCTCCACGTAATGAATTAATAATTAAGAATTACAAATTAAAAGCGGCAATGCTGCGGATAATTATTAATTATTCACTTTTAATTATTAATTGAATAGAAGATCTTTGACATGATGTAACAAGCTGAAAAAGTAAAAATTTGGTCAAAACCAAAAGAGCTAAAAGTATATATCATCCGCTCTGTAGAAAAT
>NZ_JANRHK010000072.1:0-313 GCF_024733815.1 Bacteroides sp. ET336 | reverse complement strand
AAGTACCGGTGTTTACTGGAAACCTGTTTATAAGGTACTTGAAGATTCCATTCCCAATGTCTGGATAGTCAATGCCCGTCACATAAAGAATGTTCCGGGTCACAAGACAGACAAGATGGACAGCGAATGGATCTGCAAGCTTCTTTTGGCAGGTCTTCTCAAGCCGAGCTATATTCCTCCCAAGGAGCAGCGTCAGCTTCGTGACCTGACTCGCTACCGGAACAAGCTTATTCAGCAGATAGCTTCAGAGAAGAACCGTATGATGCGTATTCTTGAAGACTGCAACATCAAGCTTTCAAGTGTAGTAAGCAAT
>NZ_JANRHK010000071.1:0-313 GCF_024733815.1 Bacteroides sp. ET336 | reverse complement strand
GAGTACCGGTGTTTACTGGAAACCTGTTTATAAGGTTCTTGAAGATTCCATTCCCGATGTCTGGATAGTCAATGCCCGTCACATTAAGAATGTTCCTGGTCACAAGACAGACAAGATGGACAGCGAATGGATCTGCAAGCTTCTTCTGGCAGGTCTTCTCAAACCGAGCTATATTCCTCCCAAGGAGCAGCGTCAGCTTCGTGACCTGACCCGTTACCGGAACAAGCTTATTCAGCAGATAGCTTCAGAGAAGAACCGTATGATGCGTATTCTTGAAGACTGCAACATCAAGCTTTCAAGTGTTGTAAGTAAC
>NZ_JANRHK010000070.1:0-343 GCF_024733815.1 Bacteroides sp. ET336 | reverse complement strand
GTATGGGCTTCCTATAGTGTCGATTTATATTCTGGGGCATAAGTTGGGAGATCTGCAGGAGCCTGTGGTGTATGTACGCAGAAAGTATCTGGACTATAATTCAAACCCGATAGAGAACGGTGTTCCTGACCCGTTTATAGAGAGCCTTACACACGACAGCATCATAATACAGATTCCTTACTTGAAAGGTAAGGTAAGAAACAGGCTTGAACGCCTGCTTCAGGTATTTGACCAGACTTACCGTCTGAAAGACAATGAGCATATCATGGAGATAGATGAAAGAGGGCTGGAAATAGAGGAACAGCTTGTGGTTGACAGGCTGATAAAGGCAGCTGTCGAACCT